>JABXGV010000101.1 GCA_016550485.1 archaeon | reverse complement strand
GGCAACAATGGAGATGTTGAAGGCCACTGGCACCCCCGCTAATGTACAATTAATATAACCTGATATACCCGAAATGGGAAGGCTGTGATCGAGGTCGTCATAGTAGATAATGATGGAAACATTGGAGCTATAAGGCGTGGTGGGCGGCGAATCGTAGTAAAGGCTTGTGGAAATCTCGCGCAAACGGAGAACGACATTCACTGTACGTCCCTGATAATAGGGCTGACCTGAGTGCGACACCTGGACGTAAAGAGTGTATCTCCCAGTGGTGGGGAAGTCGCCTAATACTGTGGTGTCGATGGTAATCTGGTAGTGCCCACCTCCAAGGTTCAGGATAGTGTAGGACGTACAATTAATCGAAATCATCACCCCTCCCGTTGTGTTGGCAACCCCTGAAGTATGGTCTAGGTCTGTGTAGTAGAGGTCGAAGACCCCCATGTCCATATGAGGAACAACATCTGGCGGGTCATAAGCGAGGCTAGTATAGATGTCTCTAACAATGACTGTAACACTGAATGTCTGCTCAGCATAGTGCTCCCTGTTAACTTCAAGGATGACGGAGTACGTGTTCCAGCCGTTTGGTGCTTTCGTGGTGTTCAAGATGACCAAGTAGTAGCCAGCACCTTGATCGATAATCCAAAAGTCAACATCACGGAGCCCACTCATCCAATTGCATGTGATGTTGTCAGCCGCACCCGGGATGGGTAATCCGTGGCTGGTGTCTTGGAAGAAGACCGTGAAAGAGCTGTTATCGCCCCACGGTGTATTGGGGGGATAGCTGGTAGGATTGAAACTTGTATCGATTTGATAGATGAGCAAGGTGAATTGAAACGCGTGGCTGGTATAGTTGGCTCCTCGACTTACTAGCACATTAATAACATACGAGGTTTCGAGCTGATTACAGATGAAGTTGAGTACATAGGTTCCATTGCTGTGGTCTAGGATTGTGTAGCTGGTGTAGCCGGTAACTGTGATTTCCACCCACGGAATAGAGGTGTTGGTGATGAAAGATGGGGTTCCAACCGTTTCAGTGTAGTTGAGACGAAGGATGAAGCTATCACCCCATGTGTCGACAAACACGGTAGTCGTGGGATTGCGGGACAAACTGGTTGCGCGAGGGAGGATATTCACGCGAATTGCGAAACTCTGTGTAGCATACCCCGTCTTACTCGCCCTTATGATGATGTCGTAGGTACCTACAGGGTTTTGACCGGTTAGTAGGGTGGCCGAGTAGTTGCCACTAAGCAGGCTTACCTCCGGCATTATAATCGTAGAGCTGTTCCAGTAGGTCAGCTGCACCGTGGCACCGGAGATATTGAGAAGCGGATTGTAGCTGGTGGCACCGGAGGAGTTCAGGTAGTATACAAGGATTGTCAGATCTTCGTCCCAGTACACGTTGACTTCGTAATCATCCTCTGCGGTGTTGAAGGTTACCCACTCGGTAGGTGGTGGGTTCGCCTGAAATGTTTGGTGGGCATTAAGCGTCGCAGGATTGGCGATTACGCGGATACGAATCTCAACGTATTGGCAACGAAAGGCCACCGGGTCGGTTATGGTTACCGTGATATTAAAGAGAAGCAAGTCATTGACCTGCGCAGAAGCGAGGGCGCTAGTTAAATTAAGAAGGTAGCGACCGGGAGTCCCAGTATCTTCTACCCAGTTGGTAGCCAACGAGGCGTTAGACCAATAGGTGATGTGGACCTTACCCGCGAACCATCCCGTTCCGTTGGACATCTGAGGATAACCAAAGCGGGAGGTCATCCCAGACAGGTCAGACAAATCAAATTTAATGTTATACTGTTCGGTTTTCGCCACTTCGCCCTCATAATAGGCGAAACAATAATCGGTGGCATTATCGATTTCTTTCAGGGTAACACTCGCGGTGGGCCGGAGCAGAGACAGCTCAGTGGGGTTAATCAGGTTCTGAAAGGTAATGGTAGCGGTTCTGTTGACATAGCCTTCCTTGGCTAGAACCACTGTAATCTGGCGATTGCTTCCAGGCTCTAGGTTGCCAGTGTCGAAGTAACGGCTAAAGTTCCCATCCCCCTCATCCGTCATGGAGACTTCGCTGGGGAATCCGAAGAGATCCGTGAACGTGATGGCTGCAGTAACCTCATCGGTGATGACGTCATTGTCTGCCTCGGTAAAGTTCACTTGCACCCACGTTGAATTCCCTTGGAGGAAGACAGGCACCGGAAGAACGGTTGGTCTAATGACGGTAATCGTAGTGTCAATGACGACGGTGAAAGCCGTGGTATTCAGTCCTACTTGGCGAGGCCCAGAATTCACTTGGTTACCTGTCCACTCGATTTGTGCAATCCAAGCGCTGGAAGCTGCTGAGTGTTCAATATGAGGAACCTGCCAGACCTGAGAGGTCAAGGTATCGGTTGCAACATTAGGATGACTACTCGCCGACACATCACTCTGCCAAATCGTTCCGTTTGGAAAGAAGAGGGTGACATTTCCATACACCGTGTTTGTGACATCTTGGTATTTCGCCCAAACCCGGATGTAATCTCCTTCAATTAGATAGTTCCCCGTTGTGAGGTTTACCCAACTCCCCCCGCCGTAGCGCGTCGCGTTGGTCTGTACGGTAACGAGTGCAACATAATTTGGAGACGTGGCAAGGAAACGCCAGTTCCCCGCCTCAGCGATGAGCTCTTCGACGGTGACGATTCCACCAGACCAGCTCCACCCATAAAGACGAGGCGTTCCTACAGGGTGCTGTACGCCGGTCACCGACCAGTCATCGGGCAAATCCAGTGTGAACCAGTACCCTACCGTGGCGTCACCAGGTGAGATCGTTAGCGTCGTCAAGTCGACGGTCCACGTGGCGCTAGCTCCTGTTCCCACTGTAAAGCTGGAAGCGCTCGTTAACCACGTATGTGAAACGCTGACTTGATAGGTGTAATTGAGAAGAAGGTAGTCCCACATGTTGGAACTATTCGAGAACACGGGCTCCACTTGATCCGCCCAACTACCGGTGGTCGTGTTCGTCCCATCACCGACTGGCGCCCCGGGTTGATCCGCAATGGTCCAGGGTCCCCCAGTCTCCGTCACTTGCAGCCCCACTGCTGAAGGCTCCACTCGCCGTTCACGAGCCAGCATCACCATATCTACGTAGAACTCGTTCTCAGAGTTCGGGTCTTGTTGTCTGTAGTCATACTGGATTTGGACACGGACATACAGCCGCCATGTTTGAGCAAAGCCATTCAGCCCCGCTGCGGTACAGTTCAGGGCGTAGGTGTAGAAGCCGTCTTCGGCTTCGGAGTTAGCAATCCACCAAGAAAAGGGGTGGCTCTCCCGCCACCATTTACGGGTAGGATAAGTTCCGTCATCGACGCGTATCTGGAAGTAGGTGCTACTATGCGTGTCGGGCTTATGCATGTAGAAGGTGAAGTAGGCCATGATGTAGCCGCCAGCGGGAGGCGGAGCCACCGAAAACCAATCATACATGTACGTGTATCTTTGAAACCCACCGAAGGTTCCAAGGTCCGTATAGGCAACCGTCCGACCTTGGTAGGTAGTACTCAGAAACTGATACCCCGATGTTCCCCCAACACTCCAGTGTCCCGGCCCTCCCCACGGCCCATCAGCATGGTAGTCCCCATTGGAGCCATCATTGACGATATCACCTTCAGTGAGGTCGGAAACGTTGACCGTGAAGGCGTTCGCGGTCCATCCACTAAAGGAGGAGGTAAAATTGTTACTCAAATCTGCCCACAGGTCCACGTCGGGAGCGGTTACCTGCGCGGTGGCTGGATCGAAGCTATCATCTCGCGCATACTCTGTGGCGCTGAAGCCGTCCCCCGACCCCTGCATCTGCACCGGTGGCGTAGGCATCGATTGAATGGCTTCAGCAGCATCCTCCTGCTGGACACTGTAAGGAGTGCTCTGCGCTGGAGGAGTGCCCACTCCTTCGGGCCTTGTCGAAGGGTCCTCCAAGGGGAGCGGTAGGCCTAGCGGTGTGGTGAAGGGTGTGAATCCTATTAAGGCTAAAATTATGAATATCCGAGCAAGAGTGATTGTGCGGCGGGTCATAGTTTCTCCTCCATTAGTACATTCTACGTGATGCAAACCTAAATCAGGGAACCATTACTGACACTAAAACCCCCGTAACCGACTTTAATTGTTCCGATTCTGCATTAAGAGCGAATCAATCTT
>JABXGV010000100.1 GCA_016550485.1 archaeon | reverse complement strand
GGTTTGACTGGTCCCTTTTGTTTAGAGATGATATGCACTCCAGAATTGGATTTCGTAGTCTTTGAAATCTCTGCACGTATAGTAGCTGGAACCAATCTATTCCCATTAGGTTCTCCATACTCATGCTACTTGTGGGGGGAAGCCATGTCTACGGGAAGGCGAATTGCTTGGGAAATAAAAGAAGCGCAGCGTACAGAACGTCTTGGAGAAATCATAAGTTGAGATTTGAAACGAAGGTAAAAGAGGCGTGTGGCGTTGTTGGTATTCGTGCGGTTCCCCCTACTCAGGTGGCACCCCAAATTTATGTTGGATTATTAGCCTTACAACACCGAGGTCAAGAGAGTAGCGGAATATGTACAGTATCAGAAGAGGGGCTTGTAAGTCGAAGGAGAAAGGGGCTCGTTAGTAATTTCTCAGGCACCGAAATAGATCGACGCCGAGGGTGGGCGGGGATTGGTCATGTTAGATATAGTACCACTGGGGCAGTCCGCCTCCGCGAGGCTCAGCCTTTTCTCTTCTCCGCCGGAAACACACGACTAGCTTTAGCATTTAACGGAACGATAGCGAATTACCTAACGTTGCGGAAAGAGCTTAAACGTGAACGTTACAAATTCCTTACTTGTACAGACACTGAAACAATCGCTCAACTTCTTGCTGCAAAATTAAGAAAGACTGGACATGACTATATCGCTTCCTTTGCATCTTTAATGGAAGAACTGATTGGGGGGTATTCACTCGCTGTCATTAATGAGAAAGGAGAGCTCTTTGCAGCCCGGGACCCCTTTGGCTTTAAGCCATTATGCCTTGGGAGACTCAGTGGAGAGAGTTATAGTGTTTCCTCAGAGAGCGTTGCCTTCGATACAATGAGCGGACAACTGGTTCGTGATGTGATTCCAGGCGAAGTTGTCAAAGTGAATCATGATGGCTTTGCAGGAGTTCAAATCCAGAAGGAGGCGCGGCACGCTCACTGTATGTTTGAATATGTCTACTTCAGTCGGCCTGATTCAGTTATTGATGGCCGCTCTGTTTATCAAGTTCGACAACGCCTTGGAAGAAAACTAGCAAAAATTCATCCAGCAAAAGCAGATTTGATTATTCCCGTGCCAGACTCAGGGAGGGGTGCTGCCACTGGATTCTCTATTGAGAGTGGCCTTCCGATACGTGAGGGGCTTATGAAGAACCGATATATTGGCCGCACATTCATTATGCCAACTCAAGGATTCCGAGAATTCTCCGTAAAGCTGAAATTAAATCCTGTCCGCTCAGTTGTAGAGGGAAAGGATATCATCCTTGTTGACGACTCGATTGTACGCGGAACAACAATCAAACATATTGTCCGGCTACTCAGGAGTGTTGGCGTGGGACGGATTCACCTTCGCATCAGCTGCCCACAGATAATAATGCCCTGCTACATGGGAATCGACTTCCCAACTAGACGGGAACTCATTGCAGCAGACCACTCCGTTGAAGAGATTTGTAACTTTATCGGAGCAGACTCCCTAGGCTATATGAGCGTTGACGGACTAGCAGAAGCGATTGAAATACCTAGAGAGCACCTATGCCTTGCTTGCCTCACTGGAGATTACATCCTCAGTGAAAGACTAAAAGGACAATCTGTAGAGGCGCTAGAAACCGCCTTTTCAAGACGCCTCCCCTCTCCCAGACAAGAACCTTAACCTCGATAAATACAATACTTGGTGATATGGGAAACTAGGCGAGTTCTTAACAAACCAGAGTGGGTCTATTTAATTGTGATTTCAATAAAGACTTCCTCTGGGACGCGAATCCTCATAATTTGACGCATAGTTCGCTCGTCTGCTTCCAAATCGATTAAACGCTTGTGAATTCGCAACTGCCACCGATCCCATGTGGCTGTCCCCTCACCGCAAGGAGATTTCCGAGTCTGTACTTTCATAACCTTTGTAGGTAGGGGAATAGGACCAGACATATGTACTCCTGTACGGCTAACGATGGCCTTCACTTGTTTGCATACCTCGTTGAGCTTTGTTATATCAACACTTGAAAGTCGTATTCGAGCCTTTTGCACCATCTTTGACAACACACTGGGAGATTATTTCAAATAACGACCTGCCATCGATAAAAAGGTACCATATAACTCTTTTTACAAAACACAAAAACTCGAAGGAAAATTAGCAACTAATACAACTATTTCTCGAAAAAAAGAGGAAGAAGGGCGAGTGTCTAAGACACTGGCCACTACTTCTTTAGTGTGATTTCTTTGACCACGCCAACAGCTACGGTGCGACCACTGTCACGAATAGCAAAGCGACCCAGCTGCTTCATTTCAGCGAAAGTCTCCATACAGACCGGTTGGACTGGATGGAACTTGACAATGGCCGATTCACCTTGCTTGATGAAGTCCGGCTTCTCCTCTACAGTCTCGCCTGTACGAGGATCGATTTTGCTTACTAGCTCTGTGAAGGTTGTTGCCATCTGCAGTGTATGCATATGCATCACTGGCGTGTAGCCTGCGGCAATCGCACGAGGATGATGTATTACAATAATCTGCCCTACAAAGTCAGTTACAACCTTTGGTGGCTTAGAAACATGACCCATGACATCGCCGCGTTGGACATCACCTTTACCGATGCCACGAACATTAAACCCGATGTTGTCTCCAGGCTCAGCTTTCTGCATGCGTTCGTGATGCATCTCGATGGACTTGACTTCACCCTGTTTGCCTGAAGGCATGAAGACTACCTTATCGCCAACCTTCAAAACACCGGTTTCGACTCTCCCAACGGGCACAGAGCCTACACCAGTGATTGTGTAGCAATCCTGAATTGGGACTCGCAAGGGGGCATCTATTGGTTTCGGTGGCTGCTCGAATTTGTCAAGGGCCTCAAGTAGAGAGGGGCCCTTGTACCATGGCATCTTTTCGCTGGGTTTGTCTAGTCCGTCGCCTGTCCAGCCGCTTGTCGGTATAAATTCGACCTTGCTAGTGTCAAATTGAGCGCCCTTTAGCACTGAGGTAACCTCTGCCTTGATTTCCTCGTAGCGGTCTTGGCTCCAAGGAGGCGTAGAGTCATCCATTTTGTTCACTGCGACAGCAATCTGCTCGATACCCAGAGTTCGGGCAAGGAATGCGTGCTCACGTGTCTGTCCACCGGCACTAACTCCTGCCTCAAACTCGCCCTTACGTGAGGAAACAACCAGAATTGCTGCATCAGCCTGGCTAGCTCCGGTTATCATGTTTTTGATGAAGTCTGCATGTCCAGGCGCATCGATTAGTGTAAAGTAATGTTTTTGCGTCTCAAACTTTCGAAAAGCTAGATCAATAGTTAGCCCACGTTCTCGCTCTTCCTTCAGTCTGTCCATGACGTAGGCGAACTTAAACGAGGCATCTTTCGTTTCAGAAGCTAGCTTCTCGAGTTTGAGCATTTCCTGCTTTGTGAGTGCACCTGTAATGTAGACTAGGTGACCCATAAGCGTCGATTTTCCATGGTCTACATGACCAATGATGATCAAGTTGATGTGTGGCTTGCCTGCCATTTCTAGTTCTGCCTCTTATTCTGTTATACGAGTTCGGCTTGAAACTCGAACTTCCGCTTTTTCTTTAGCTGGTTGTTCAGCTCGTCGTACGAGTTCAAGCTTTGGTCAAATCCTAGTGGTTGCTATAAAACTGTTTTGGCAATGGAATTCAGAGATTGTATATGCTGTTAGAGAAGGAAAGGAAGCGGTTTTATCGTGCAGAGAGAGCCATGCGCTCCTTTTCTTCGCGGCGGCGCATTGCGCTGCTCCTAGAGTCACCAGCAGAGGCTGCAATAAGCTCATCCGCTACAATCTCTTCGACCGGGGTTAATGTTCCAAAGCATTTACTCCATACTGCTTCAGCGAGGAAGCGGAGAGCGAGGTCGATTCGGCGGAGTGGGGCTACATCGCAGGCCGTGTGGTAACTTATTCCACCATAGCTTATGCGCGTTGTTTCCTCTCTTGGCGCTGCATTTTCTATAGCTTGTACGAGGATTTGGAGTGGGTTTTTCCCCGTGCGTAGATGTATAATTTCAAAGGCGCTTTGCACGATGAGTATAGCGCGGCTTTTCTTGCCTGCAATAAGTCCTGCATTACGACTTCCTGCACTACGTCGACGTGCCCAGCCAGGAGTCATTAACCTGTTTATGAACCGCTCGACAATTGGAACTTGCTGTTTGCCAAAACGACGGCGTTCATGTCGACCATGAGTATGAGGGACAATGACCGGACGTAGGCTAATGTATTTGGCGAGGGCGGGATCCCTTATTTCTATGTCTCTTGTAGTCCATCTGTCAAAGAGCTTTATCTCGATGACGGGAGAGTCTTCAGATGGTTCTGGCGTAGGATCTGAGGACATACTATTCAGCACCTTGTTAACGTTGGGGCTTCTCAACCTTGCCAACTATCATAGCTTCTAGGGAAGCCCCATTGCATTTTATCACTTTCCAGCGAACACCCGGAAGATCACCAAATGCGCGGCCCCGAGCACCGCCAATGCCTTCTACAATGACTTCGTCGTGCTCGTCAACGTATGTTAGGGCTCCATCGCCGGGTAGAAATGCAGTGATTTGCCGTCCATTTCTTATGAGTTGAACTCGGACGCACTTCCGTATAGCAGAGTTGGGCTGCTTGGATTCGATTCCCACCTTTTCGAGAACGATAGCTCGTGCTTGGGGGGATCCCTCAAGAGGGTCAGCGCTTACATCTAGACGGAGCCTTCGTCGCTTATAGTAGCGTTCTTTCCAGCGAAACTTCTTCCGTTTCTTTTGAAGCCTACGACCTGCAAATTCACCTTTGGGGGCTTTTGAGCCTGGCAAGTTCACTTTACCTCACAAGTTTTGAGGGCTGGCGATTTCGTAGAGAGCTATAAAACTCTTGCTGTGCATTTTAGTTTTTGAAACTCTCTAGGCGATTGCTATTGTATCAACACCGTGATGTCGTTTCGCTAGAATGCGAGCACGCCCAATGTTTCGTCCGTTGCGACCAATAACACGACCGCGCTGTTCAGAGCTCACCGTGATGATAGCGATTCTTCTGCCACTTGGTTGTTCCTGAACCTTCACTGATTTAACTTGTGCAGGTGCAAGCGCATTTCGAATCAGTTCCTCTGGAGTTTCAGCCCCCTCCACAACATCAACATCCCTCTTCATTATTGTGCGAACCCGTTTTATAGTAGCACCGCGGCGACCAATTGCAAGACCAAGGTGACCCGGAGACACCACGAAAATTACGCGGTCACCCTCTTGGTCAATAACACAGTCTCTTACTTCGGCGCCAGTAATGTCGCCAAAGAGGGCTATTAGCTTCATTTCCTCCATACTAAATTTAATACTCGCAGAGGAAGAGGTCATTACTAGTCAGCCCCAGTAAGAATACTAATATCTGCATCACCAGGCTCAAGCACAGTGAGTGCTGTCACCATGTGGGGGCGCCCGCAGAGCTGCCCGAGATCCCAACTATTACTTTTATAGTGATGGATGGGTACTTGACTAGTTTTTGCTAAAGCACTGATTTTTTCCACAACTTCAGGTTGTGTATTACCAGCTAGAATTATCACTCGTGGAAAACCCACACGAAGTAGGTGCAATGCTCGGCGTGTACCGAGAACTGTCCTTCCAGATTTGACGGATAATCGGATAGCAGTTTCAGCGTCCATAATGATTTCACATCTGACAATATGATTTATTTTTCTTTAGGAGGTTTGGGAGGCATCATTAGCAAGTCAATTGATCCTGTGCCTAAGGGCATCTGTTGACCTACAATGACATTCTCCGTAATCCCAAGTAATGGATCCTGCTCCCCTCGAATACTAGCATGAATTAAGTGCTTTACCGTTACTTCAAAAGCAGCGCGAGAAAGAACGCTGGACTGTTGTCCACTTATGCCATGACGTCCGATTTGACGAATTTCTCCAGTATTTGTCATCAGGTCAGCTACCAGCATGATATGCCGTATGTCAACATCCAATCCTTGCTCAGCAAGAACCTCCTCAGCCTCTAGAATAATAACACTGCGTGCTGCTTCAATCCCTAGAGTTTCAGCAATCTCGTGAATGTGGTTTGAGATGCTTCTAGTGTTATCTACACCATTCGTGCGTAGAACTCCCCTCAAATTTGTGCCCTCTGTGTCAAGGAATATTTCACCCTTCTCTTTTGTTACAATAACCCGTTTCACACCTGCGAGCCCCTTGATTAGAGCCTCTCTTACTTTCTTCAATATTTTTTGAAGCCTCGCCATAGGAACCAATTCCTCCCCTTCTCGAAGCTCAGGCACAATGACTATCCTTTCATCATCACCTTCAATGATTCCAACCTTCAAATCTTGAAGTTTTTCTTGAATAAGTTCCGAGGTGATTTTCTTATCCTTCATCAACTCTGGGTGTAGCTCGATGACTATTCCTCCCTCTGCGAGATCTATTGCAACACTTTGTGATACACGTTCAACTTTGGTCTCTTCTATTAGCTGTACAAGTCTCAAGACCTTTTCTTCGTCTTGGCGGTGCTCTTCATCGAGGTATACACGCATCGTTGGCGTAGAAGGGTTACGACGAGCATCAACAATCTCGATAAGACGAGGGAGTCCAAGGGTTACATAAAGCTCAGTTACACCAGCGTAATGGAATGTTTTTAGTGTCATCTGGGTCCCAGGTTCACCAATGGATTGGGCTGCAACTGCTCCGACAGCTTCACCGGGCTGTACAAGCGATTCTTGGTATGCCTTCACTACTTCTTTGATGATTTGAGTTAATTGCTTTTTAGAAATCTTGCGTGACTGTAATTGTTCACGGAGATCTTCGATGAGACTGGGCGGGAGTATATCAATTTGTTTTCTGAGTTTCTTTTCTATTTCATCTCGAGTGACGGATTTCGATGACATACCTTTCTCTACCTCTTTTGACTTAGGACACGTTCGATAATAGCGTCGAGGTTTACGGCCTTCCCATGATCGCTTCGGGCAGGATCCACACCATCCTCTCCATACTTGAACTGGATGATTTCTCCTTCCGAGTTTCTGACTGTATCATCGTACTCGACCTTGATATCTTGGAGAGCGTTAATTAGACGGCGTTGCATATAGCCGCTGGTACTAGTTCGGACGGCTGTGTCCACCAATCCTTCCCGCCCACCCATCGCGTGGAAGAAGAACTCTACCGGGTCGAGGCCTTTTCTGTAACTGGATTCTACAAAGCCACGAGCTTGAGGTGTTAAATCACCAGATTTGAAATGTGGCAATGTTCGTCTGCGATAGCCTCTAGAAATTCGCTTGCCACGCACCGCCTGTTGCCCAACGCAAGCTGCCATTTGAGCTAGGTTGAGCGCGTTTCCTTTAGCGCCAGTTGCTGTCATTATAACAGCATGCTTGTCTAGCCCTAGTTCTTGACCTGCTACTGCTCCTGCACCATCTCTTGCCTTGGACAAGAGCTCCATCATTAGATTCTCAAAGGTTTCCTCCAGTGAAAGGCCTGGGGTTCGATGCAATTCGCCTGCCCTAAAGGCTTGGATAAGTTTTAGCCCATCATCTTCTGCTTCTTTCAAAATATCCTCAATTCGCCGGATAGCAGCTGGTGCAAGAGCGACATCATCAATTCCCATCGAAAAGCCACTATTAGTAATCAAAGTAACTAATAAGGGACACATCGAGTCGAGAAAACGGCGAGCCTCGCTATTGCTATAGTCTTTAACAATGCGATGCAACACACTATTTGGCTGGGCTGCACCAAAGGCTTTCTTGTCGATTACACCCGTAAGCAGTTGGCCATCCCTAATTAACACATAACTATCATAGAGGCATTCTTCTTTCTGACAAACGTCGCATTTCCTGCAAACACTAGCTTTTAGAGAGAGATTCAGCCCCTTTGGAAGTAGCATACTGAAAATCTGCTTTCCTGACCACATCGGCTCAGGCTTGGTAACAGAGGGCTTTGGTAGGTCTTCCTTGAATCCCGCTGAAGTGAGTAATTGACAGGTTTCGGCTTTAGTGAAAAGCGTTCCCTTTCTCGTGAGTAAGAAGGCGGCTGAGATGTAATCCTGAATCCCACCGATAATCGGTCCACCATAGCGGGGACTAAGAATCTGCTCTTGAACAAGCATTAGGATACGCGATTCAGCGCGTGCCTCTTCACCCTGAGGAACATGAAGATTCATCTCGTCTCCATCGAAATCCGCGTTATATGGCGGGCATACACAGAGACTTAGACGGAATGTGCGGTAGGGCATTACCTTTACTTCGTGGGCCATAATCGACATTCTATGGAGTGATGGTTGTCGATTGAAGAGGACTATATCACCTGTACGGAGGTGGCGTTCGATGATGTGTCCTGCATCGAGCCCATCCGCGTTGGTTTTACGGTCCTTGACAAATCGGAGGTCAATTCTCTTACCATCTGGGCGAATGATGTAGTTACACCCAGGATGTTCTTTTGGTCCTCGTAACACTAATTGACGCATATCCTCAATGTTCCATTCAGTAACTCGTTCTGGTACAGTCAGAATTTTTGCTATCTCAATTGGTACGCCAACCTCATTGATAGAAAGGTTGGGATCAGGGGATATAACGGTGCGTGCAGAGAAGTCCACCCTCTTACCTGAGAGATTACTTCGAAATCGCCCTTCTTTACCTTTGAGGCGTTGAGCGAGTGTACGAAGGGCTCGCCCAGATCGGTGTCGAGCTGGTGGAATTCCAGACACCTCGTTGTTAAAGTAGGTTGTAATATGGTATTGGAGGAGCTCCCACAAGTCCTCGACGATAAGTTGTGGTGCACCTGCTTCAATATTCTCACGAAGTCTCTGGTTGATTCGTATAACATCCACTAGTTTGTGTGTGAGATCGTCCTCTGACTTGACACCTGACTCAAGTGTAATGGAGGGTCTAACTGCAACTGGAGGTACTGGAAGTACAACAAGTATCATCCATTCAGCGCGTGATACTCGGGTGTCAATGCCCATCAAATAACTATCTGATTCCGGAATCCGCTCC
>JABXGV010000099.1 GCA_016550485.1 archaeon | reverse complement strand
ACTACTGTCTTTTAGTCTCGTGCCCAATGGAGCCTGTTCAGTTACAGTAGTTGAGCAGTATTTTGTCCTCGCCCTTCCTGGGCTGAGGTGTTGAATCCAGAGAAGGGGCACCTCTTGGATAATGAGGTTCATGGATGCGTCTTACCCCAAATAGTGGTATTCTCCGTTACGAAGCCACGATCACACACGATTTTGGCAGAGTCAATGTAGTTTGTATTCTACAACTTAATTTATGCTTTCTCTCAAGTGCTAGTACATCCACGCTGGGATCAACTCGAACTAACAGGTGAAAACACTAATGAAATGTAACAAGGAGGTTTTATGATGGGTGCAATTGCAGGTATCAACCAAGAAGGTATGGAAGCTGAAGTAAATCGAATGTTGGATAAGCTAGTTCACCGAGGATTAGCTGGTCGTAGAGTTATTGAAACAAAAGGTGCAACACTAGGTGTTGTTTGGACTAAAGCTCAAGCAGGCTTTGTGGACAAGATGGAAGAGAACGGTGTAGTACTCGATTACGTTGCTGATGGGCACTTGGCTCATGCTCAGTTCTCAAATGGCACTATTGAACTCACCCGTGATCAACTGGGTATTGCTCCTCTTTACTATGGAAGGAACAGAGATGGTGATGTTTGTTTTGCTTCCGAAGTTAAGGCATTACTTGAACATACTCGAGAAATTCATGAACTTCCACCAGGTCACCGGTATTCCGGTGGAAAATTAATCCAGTATTATCAGCTCAAGAAGAAGCGTACCCTCACGGAGGATTCTTCCTTGGTAGCGAAAGAATTACGTCGGCTGTTAGAACTCTCTGTGAGAGAATTTACCCAAAAAGTTGAAACTGTTGGGTCATGGCTTTCAGGCGGTCTTGACTCAAGCTCGTTAGCTGCCCTAGCATGTCCGTATGCCCCAAGATTGCATACTTTTGCTGTCGGTCTGCCTGGTGCAAAGGATTTAGATTTTGCCGCTGAAGTCGCCGAGTTCATCAATTCAGACCATCACGAAATAATAGTGAATTTCGAAGAATTACTCGCGGTTCTCCCCGACGTTATATATCACCTAGAATCCTTCGATGCGCTCTTGGTACGATCGAGCCTTACCAACTACTTAGTTGCACAAGAAGCAGCTAAATTTGTACCAGCTGTGTTATCAGGTGAAGGAGGCGACGAACTCTTTGCTGGTTACGCATACCTCAAATCATTGAATAAAGATGTATTGGCTAACGAATTAGTAGATATCACCAGTCGATTACACAATACTGCACTTCAGCGCGTAGACCGATCCGCATCAGCCCATAGCACAATCGCTCACGTAGGCTTTCTCAATCCCAAGGTGGTGGAATACGCTTTCCGTATTCCCACTAATTACAAGCTTAATGGTGGAATTGAAAAATGGGTTTTACGTAAAGCCATGCTAGGGGCGTTACCGAAAAACGTGCTTTTGAGAACAAAATCAAAATTCTGGCAAGGTGCCGGTGTCGGTGATCTGCTAGCACGGTACGCAGAAAAACAAATAAGCGATAGCGAGTTCGCACGCGAGCGAATTCTTCCTAATGGCTGGCAGCTAAATTCTAAGGAGGAACTCCTGTATTACCGTATTTTCCACGAGTCCTTTGGACCAATCTTTAATCTTGCATGGATGGGGCGTACAAAAGCTATTCCAAAGAAATAGGCCAGGTTGGGAGAAATCAGTACCTGATTGGTTTACGAGTTAATCTTCGGGTTTACTCGATTCTTGTACAAGGCCTATTTGTTCGAGTTTGATACGTTCCTTCCTAATGTGGGATTTCGCCAGACTACTCAAGAGGCGGAGATAGAGCAAATCCGCAGTATCTTCTCCCATATCTCTCCCTTCCTCAACCATTTCCACCAGTGTTTCGGCGAGTTCCTGAGCGTATTCGTCGATTCTTCTCCCCACGAGTTGTTTGAAATCCCAGGTACTTGACTCGAACTTGCCGAGAAGATACCCCCAAAGAAAGGTCTTGATGGGGAGGAGTTGTGCCTCCTTTTCAGCACTTGACAGTGAGGAGAGGCGTGGTAGTTGTAGGGTAAACGTTGCTCGATAAAACTTGCGCACACCACCCCGGTAAATTTCTTCACGGGTCTTTTCGATAAGGTGTTCTTCTTCTAGTTGGCGAAGATGATAGCTGATTCGGCTTTTACTCAAATCTAGAATGCGTGTTAGCTCGGCAAGTGAAAGTTCCTGTTCAGCTAGGTGGCGGAGAATACTTGCAGTAATGGGGTTGACGAGCATTTTGGCTGATCTTTGCCCACGCACCGTACGGGCTTGACGAGGTTGTGTCAGACTTCTTACACCATCAGGGCGGTTCATTTGAATGAGGGTGCCCGAAAGACTTATAACATACCCTGTATAAAAAACATTACGGTTAGAATTATGAACGGTCAAATATTTTACTCTTGTGGATGGTAACCTCGATTTTCTAAATGCAAGAGCCACTGGCTGAAACGCCACGTTCGTTGACGGTTCACTAACCGAATTCTCGGAGAGAGTACTTATGTGCGCTAAAATAACGATATTAGGAGCTGGACACGGTGGACAAGGGTTAGCCTCATACCTTACCCTTCACGGACACGATGTGTACCTGTACAACCGCTCAAGAACCCGTATCAAGCCCATTCGCAAAGAGGGTGGAATACAGGTTGATGGGGTTGTTACCGGGTTCGCTGAACTAACCAAGTGTTCTACGAATCTACAAGAAGCCCTTTCACATGCAGAATTCGTGTTTCTTGTTGTACCCGCCTCCGCCCACAGAAATCTAGCTGTACAATGCGCCAAGTTCCTCACACCCGAACACGTTATCTTACTTATACCTGGAAGAACAGGCGGCGCTTTAGAATTCGCTAACATCCTGGAAAGGAGAAGTGGATGGACGCCCACCGTTACCGAAGCCCAGACATTTCCATTAGTCAGTAGGGCTATTCGTTCAGGCCAGGTTCAAGTTACTGCGGTAAAGAAGGACCTACCAATAGCATCATTCCCGAGCACGCACACTAATGAAATCTCTGAGCGAATATCCAAGGTTCTACCAAATATAAGCGAAGCGACAGATGTCTTAGAAACCGGATTAAGCAATATTGGAGCGGTATTCCATCCCGCACCTCTTATCCTCAATGTCGGTCGAGCTGAATCCACAAAGGGCCAATATAATCATTATCTGGATGGTGTAACACCAACCGTAGCACAATTCATCGAGAAGATTGATGCCGAACGAGTAAGTGTTGGAAGAGCGTTAGGAAAGGACATTTTATCAGCAGCAGAATGGCTTAACAAGGTCTACGGTTCAACCGGACAAAACCTCTATGAGTGTTTACAAACGACACCTTGTTATCAGGGTCTCGGAGCGCCTCCATCTCTTGATCACCGGTATATTTGGGAAGATGTTCCCACAGGGCTTGTACCGCTTGCAGCAATTGGAGAGATAGTCGGCGTTAGTACACCTGCGATTTGTACCACCATAGACTTAGCGAGCCATCTAACTGGACGCGATTTCTGGGAGGAGGGGCGAACAGCTGAATACTTGGGCATCGAGGCGTTATCTGTAAGTGAGCTACTGAGTTATGTGTGGTCGGGGTCAATCACTGCGATTCCTAATTTAGATATCATGCTGGCTCCAGATGAAGAAATGG
Source organism: archaeon (assembly GCA_016550485.1). Lineage (GTDB taxonomy): Archaea > Asgardarchaeota > Hermodarchaeia > Hermodarchaeales > Hermodarchaeaceae > YT-063. The sequence continues at coordinate 540 of JABXGV010000099.1, read as the reverse complement.
AGAGTGCCGAGTAGAAATGCCCAACTCGCCCACTCAAGGAAAATTGATTCTTGGTGCCTGTTTAGGGAATTGCGTGCATGTTGCTGGCATTCTTAACTTCCTACGACTAGCAGAGGCTAAAGGCTATTCAACAAAGTTCCTAGGTCCTGCAATCTCGATAAAAGAAATTCTTGACAAAGTCAAACAAACCAACGCACCAATTATCGCGCTCAGTTACCGATTGACCCCAAAGGCGGCAACTCGCCTTGTAAAAGAATTAAAACGCGCTGCCAAGAGGCGCAAACTTCTTACTAACCGAACGTGGCTTTTTGGGGGAACAACACCAGTTGTAGAAAAAGTGCGCAAGCTAGAATTGTTCAACTATACCTTCGACGGAAGCACGACAGAAGAGGATGTTCTCACCTTTCTCGCCAGTGGTTGTTCACCCGAGAGAAGCTCTACGTCAGCTCAGTCCTCACAAAGAAGGATTCACACAAAATCACTATTAGCACGTATGGAGCAGCGCAGCCCTTGGCCGCTAATTCGGCATCATTTTGGGTT
>JABXGV010000098.1 GCA_016550485.1 archaeon | reverse complement strand
CAGTCATCTAGCCTTTTCTTCTTAAGCCTACGACGGTCAATAGTGAACATCTTGTGGTCGGGAGTAAGACATAATGTATTCCTTTTTGCCCGACCAGTTTGTGAAACAGCAACTGTACACACCTCTGCCTCCCTTCTACCAGCTGCAATAATATTACGCCAGATGGTTCTTCCAGCGCGATGATCAAAGGCAAGTATACGCAGCTGTTCACCAGCATTCAACTGATGATAGGCCTCTTCAGCTGTAAGAAAGCCTTGGTTGGTAAGAATCTTTGTCTTACCCGCAACACAGGTCATCCCTCCCTTTTGGGTTAGGATTCCTCGGGCGTGAATCATTCCGTGGACGTCTTCGGGATTGGTTTCGGGTCTGACGAGGATTATTGCTTCGCCGGTTTTTCCTCTTTCTTCAGCGGTATCTGCATCAAAGATAGCAACACCGGTGGCAGCCCCTGGAGACGCGTTGAGGCCCTGAGCTAGTAGTCCCCCACCATTTTTGGCTTTTCGAACTGCTTCTGGATCGAAGCGGGGATGGAGAAATTGGTTTATCTGGTTTGGGTTCACGCGGAGTAGTGCTTCCTCCTTTTTGATGAGCTTCTCTCTAACCATGTCAACGGCGATTTTCACTGCGGCAAAGGCAGTGCGTTTGCCTGTTCGGGTTTGGAGCATCCAAAGTTTTCCACGCTCAATCGTAAATTCAACATCCTGTGTGTCACGGTAATGGCGTTCAAGGCGTTCGCAGATTTCGAGAAATTCCTTGTATAGTTCGGGCATTTCTTCGGCTAATTTCGAGATTGGTTGTGGGGTGCGGATTCCTGCAACGACATCTTCGCCCTGAGCATTGAGGAGATACTCTCCCCAGACCTGTTTTTCGCCAGTAGCGGGGTTGCGAGTGAAAGCAACTCCAGTCCCACTTGTATTTCCCATGTTTCCAAAGACCATGGTTTGCACGTTCACGGCTGTGCCCCAATCATGAGGAATGCCCTCGGCATTACGATACGTTGTGGCTGGGGCACCAAACCATGACCCAAAGACGGCAGCAATTGCTTGTCGAATTTGATCGAGAGGGTCATCAGGGAATTCCTCTCCCAGCTCTGTTTCGTATAAAGCTTTGAAATCTTTGACCAAGCCCTTAAGCATCGCGACGGTCAGGTCTGTGTCCGTACCACCTTTTGTTTTGGCTTTGTATTTGTCCAAGATATTCTCGAATTTGCGACGGTCGATATTTTTCACGATGTTCCCAAACATTTGGATAAGACGACGGTATGCATCCCATGCGGCACGTGTATTTCCACTCAGCTTCGCAAAACCTTTCAGCACCTCAGGGTTTAGACCAATATTCAGAACGGTATCCATCATTCCCGGCATAGAAACCCTTGCACCAGACCGGCAGGATACGAGCAAGGGGTTAGCTGGGCCCCCCAGGCGTTTTCCTGTTTGCTTCTCCACTGCCTTTATGGCAGCTAATACTTGTTCCCACATGCCTTGAGGGAACTCTTCCCCCGCCTTGAAATACGCATTACAGGCTTCTGTGGTAATGGTAAATCCAGGTGGAACGGGAATGCCAGCGTTCGTCATTTCGGCTAGGTTTGCGCCTTTTCCTCCTAGGAGGTTGCGCATGTCCTTGTTACCTTCACTGAATAGATAGACCCATTTTTCCGTCATTTGAAGAACGTCCTTCATTCACGCTTAGGTAGGGAACTCGTGATGTTCTATAAGCTTGACGCTCTCGGCTAGTTCTTTGAATTATTATGCTTTTCGCCAAGACTACGAGAAGATAGGACTAGCGCGTGATTAGCGTTGATGTGCGTTCTACATATCTTAGTCGGCGAATTCGTTCGACAAGTACGTATAGACTATCCATTGATTCCGACTCGACAGCAGCAATGATGTCCCAAGATCCAAGTGTCGTACGCGCCTCTGTGACTTGTTTGAATTCTTTAAGGGCGTCTAAAATTTCGTTTTCTCGACCAGATTTAGCTAGAATCAGAACATACGCTAGGACTACAGCCACTCTGAGTCACCATGAGGGAGGAAAAAAACTATCGCCCTTTAAGTCTTTTCTAATCAGATTAGTCTAGACGGCGAAAAGCGACCTCTTGATGAGGGCGTGCCTCAGTACGCGAGGGTACATCTTCTGCGAGAACAGTACCTGGGAGCACGATGGAGTGGGTGCCAATTTTAACGCCGGGAAATACTGAGACGTTAGGGCTCAAGATTGAGTTGTCCCCAATTACTGCGCCATACTTCTTCCGTGGAACTATTTCCGGTTTACCAGATATGGCGGAGGTGATGGTTTTTCCAGCGAGTGGGTAGTTTACGAGTTGTACACCAGCGCCTATTTCGACGTTTCTACCCACGATACTATCACCCACGAAACTTAAGCGCCCTATTTTGGTGGAATCGTAGATAATACTCTCCTTGATTTCACATCCAAAGCCAACAAGGACATTCGATCCAAGAGAAGTATATTCCCGGATTAGCGAGTTATTCCCAATGTAGGTGCCAGGACCAATATAGACCGGTCCCCGGATTGTTGTATGGGGACGAATTACAACGCCATCT
>JABXGV010000097.1 GCA_016550485.1 archaeon | reverse complement strand
GATCGGATGAAAGACCTTGCACCCAACCACTCAACACCTAGTGAATTAGGTGCACTCGCGGCCGAAGCGGAGGTCAAGACCCTCGTGATAACGCATCTCTACCCGGAGCTGCTCAAGGAACTCGGAGATGCCTTATCTAGTATCCGTAAATCTTTCTCGGGTAAGGTTATCGTCCCCAGTGACACGCAAATTATTACAGTATAGCGACGAAGCGAATGAAATATAAGAAGAACCAGTTGTGACGTTGACCCATGAAGGGCTTCGAAGATATGCTCAGACGGGCGGTCACCATTCGTGACTACCTTGACGATATCCCAGATGGAGACCGGGCAAAGTATGACACACGCAGGACAACGTATGTGCCAAATCTAAAGGCGCTCAAGGAACTGCGGAAATACTCCGACCTCTTTATCGTCGTAGCCATAGGTGCTACCTGGTGCAAGGACTGTGCACAACACATGCCTGTCCTTGATATAATCAGTGAGAAAACGGGGATTCTGGCAATGGTGCTGGGAGGAGTAAAGACAGATCCTTTGAACCCAAATCGTCAATGGGCAGTTCCCCCGAGCCCCCCAGAGGTAGATACACTAGGGATAACGCGGATTCCCACAATCCTCGTTTACACAAAGGATGGTGTTGAGATTGGCCGAATCATCGAGCACCCAAAGGAGACACCAACCATTGAGGAAGAACTCCTCTTAATCATGGACCGAGCATCCTAGTCTATTTGCTCACACTTCAGGTTCTAGCTAATCCACCAAGTTCATCTGATAGCATTGGAGTAGCCCCCCTTATGGTGTTCATTCCACTTATCTTTCGCCCCCTAAATGTTTTTAATTCACCAATCCGGAGACCCGAGAGTGGGAGCGTGTGATGTCGTACCAGATCTGTCCTCAGTGCTCAGGTAAGGTAGAGATTCGTCCAACAGGACGCCGTTTTAGCCTGCGCTGTAGACAATGTGGGCTAAGTTATCAGACGGGAGTTGGCGAGGTCAGTAGTCAAAGAGCTGCTTACCAACGTTTTCTTGAGGCAGTTGAGGGGAAGCAGTCCTCCCAACGGGCAGTGGTAAAGACCCATGCAAAGAGAACCAAGCAACGAACATCAAAGCCACGTACTCCCAAATCCCATGAGGAATGGCAGCGGCAGATTACTGCGGCGGGTGTAACCGCTCTAGAGGAGCTTCCTAGAGTTGTTCAAAGGATCCTGATGGATACATCTAACTTGCTGGTGAAGTATCAGCGATTCCCTGAGACAACACCACCACTAGGCCCTTTGGTCGCTGAAGCATCTCTCACTGAAGGACTGAAATCAGCGTTACGCCAGCAAGGGATTCAGCAGCTCTTCAAGTTTCAAGAAGAGGCAATCACGGCAATCCTTGCAGGTAAGGATGTAATAATCTCGGCCCCCACAGCCACGGGGAAAACCGAGGCCTTTGCTATCCCTATTATGGAGCAGATTGCTTCGCGTCGTGTTAGCTGGGGTCCCCTTCGGGCGCCCAAGACCAGGGCTGTTCACGCCCTGTTTATTTATCCGACAAAGGCATTGGCCCGTGATCAGGCAAAGAAGTTGGCGGCTTTGGCAGCGGGATTGGATTTGGATGTTGCCATTCTTGATGGAGACACCCCGGCTTCTGAGAGGGATAGAATCTACAAGCTTCCACCGGATATCCTGATCACGAATCCGGACATGCTTCATGTGCACCTGATACGTCCCTTTGACCCGGTGCGCCAGCTGATTCAGTCCGTCCGCCATGTTGTGTTGGATGAGATGCACATTTACGTTGGAGCCTTTGGGGCGAATGTGCATTTCTTGCTTCGCAGACTTCAGCGTCTTTGTCCACCACTTCAGCTTATTGGCGCAAGTGCTACTGTCAGTAATGCGCGAGAGTTTGCGGAGCTGCTCTTTGGTCGGGCGGTCACAGATATCCATTGTGAGACTGGGAAAAAAGGGGTCATTCATTTTCTGATGATTTACCCCGAACAGGTCAGTCAGAGCCGCATGATTGTGAGTGTGGCGCAGGAGCTAGTGCGTCAGAAGTTCAAGACATTGGTGTTCGCGAACACGCATCGGAACGCCGAGGTCATCAACATAATTGCTCGTCGTGGACGGATTGCCAGCGGGGTTCACCGAGCGGGGCTGCCAACGGAATATCGACGCAAAGTAGAGGAGGCTTTCCGAAGGGGAAATCTAGACCTCCTTGTTTCAACGCCCACTTTGGAGCTGGGCATCGATATAGGTGATTTGGATGGGGTTGTCTCCATGCTCGTGGGTATCACACGACTCACTCAACGGATTGGGCGTGCAGGGCGAAAGGGGCAGGAAAGTGTTGCGGTGCTAGCGCTTAGGAATAAGGATCCCATTAGCAGTTTTTACAAGAACAACCCCGATGAGTATTTCACTGATATTGACGCGGCCTTTGTGGAGCCCAAAAACGAAGTGGTTGCACGCCACCAGCTCCTCTCAGCCGCCTTCGATAAACCTCTGCAGCCAGATGAGTTTCCCGAGTTCCGACATATCATTCAAGGGCTTGTTGAGGAGGGATTATTGGCTGAAAAGGGTAACCAGATTAAGCCGGTCTTAAAGGTGGCCCGGAAGGCTCTGCGACACTACTCGATTCGTGGTATTGGGGATACCATTAGGATTATTCGTGAAGGCAAGGCTATTGGGGAGCGGCAGATGCCTATCGCCCAAGGAGAGCTTCACCCCGGTGCTTATTATCTGCATGCTGGAACCACCTATGAATCCATCAGTTTCGAGTACCACGGAGGAATTGGACGCGCGGTGGTAAAGCCAGTGCCCGTGGGGCACCGAGAGATGACTCAGGCTATGCGTCACACAATACCTGAGGTCATCGCTGTACAGGAGACCCGACAGGTTCACGGAGTTACTGCCCACTACGCTGACCTGCGGATGACCGAGGTGGTCACGGGCTATGTCATCAAAGACATCTACACCGATAAGATACTCAAAGTAGAGGAGCTCGATGTTCCCTTGGAGTACGAATACGAAACCAAGGGGCTATTCTTTACAGCCCCTGTTCCCAAGGACGCTGTGGCAAAGGCGCTGAGCCAACCAAGCCCTGTGGTGAAAGCCTCCAATGGCGTTTCAGAGCAAGATGCCAATGATGAAGTGTTATTGGTTGGTGCCTTTCATGCACTGGAGCATTCCCTCATCGAAAGCAGTGATATGCTTACTGGTGGAGGAAGTCAGGGAATAGGTGGTGTCTCAATGGGCACGTCAGGTACTATCTTCGTTTATGATGGTAGCCCGGGAGGGAGTGGGCTGGCTAAACTCCTTTATGATCGGCTGGAGGAAGCATTTCGCCGTGTTAAAGTCATCTTACAAAGCTGCACTTGCACAGCGCTAGATGGGTGCCCAGCCTGTACCTACTCTTACAAGTGTGGTAACAATAACTCTCCCCTCTTCAAGGCAGGTGCTCTAGAAGCAGTGTCGCTAATCATTGTAGGCGCTGAGACATCTGTTGATACTAAAGCCGCACTATCTGAGGCCCCCATTGTTTAGCTAGAAGCTTGGTGTAATACTCGCTCGAAGCTTTGGGAATAGAACCTCCACTAGACCCTCCTTAGTAGAGTAACAATACACATCTGGATATATAGCCTGTAGTTCTGTAATTGTCCTATAGCCTAACAATAGCTGGTTAACCACCAATGGTGGAAGTGCTACCTCCATTTCCTTGACTTCTTGAATCGCTAATTTGTTCACCATTTTTAGGCGTCCTTTACGAAAGACCAGCTCGAAGCCTTCTCGGTAACAGCCCAGCTTTAGTGTATCAGTGACTCCTTTGAACTCTGAACATGCTAATCGTTTCTCTAGCACAGGTGAAATCAGTTCTAGGAATTGTTTGATTGAGGGTATGCGAATGTACCAAGCATAGGAATCGGACAGTCTAGCTCCAGCTATCCTTTGAATCCTAGGGAATAATGACGGTTTTGATGGAGGATATATTCTGAGGGGACATTGGTACTCCTGCACCTTTGTCTTTAGGAATCGTAGAACTGGAGGAACTAACTGCACGTTCTCGAGCCATAATTCCTTGACGATGAGGTTTCCGAAATCCTTCCCAAAGAAAAACGAGCCAACGACCTTGTCTTTCTCTTTGACGAGGAAGAACCTGAGGGATTCAGGTTCACCGAGTTTCCCCGTTGAATAGAAGAGGAAATGCTCGGGACCGATTTCATGGTAAAGGTCCAAGAAGGAATTTACTTTTTCACGACAGGCAAGATAATCTGGGAAGGTATCTTTGGTTACTGGCTCGACGGTGATTGGCTCCTCCTCGTCCTCCTTTAGTTTGGGGATGGCTTCGGTAGGAATTGGGAGTCCCATGGGCATGGGGGAGGCGTATTCATATCCAAATTGTCTGTAGAAGTAGTTAATACCAGCTATTGAGAGAAGCTGCAGTTTGTAATGGGCGGCTCTTTCTTCAAGAAGTTCATTTAGTTGTCGGATGAGGCCCCTGTTCCTGTAGTCAGGGTGAGTTCCCACGATATCCATTTGGCCGACGGGTATCTCTACGCCCTCGAGTACGAAGGTCCGTTGGAGTAGGCAGAGGTAGGCAACGATCTTTTCGACCTTTGTGTCGATTACAACGAAGTTGTCCTCCAGGGAGAATTTTGGATAGTGGTCTAGTAGTCGTTGAGCTATATTGTCAATCCATTCTCCATGTACCAACTTGACGTGTTCTTCCAACGAATCAAGGTCGCTCTTGCGAAGACACCGAAGGACTAGTCCGTCACCTAGATCTCGTAGTGTGCTTGACATTGCCTGAGATGGTAGGCTATCACTCAGTTATAATGTTTGTTTTACTGGAACTACTCTTTGGAAAGGTTCTCGGTGTGTGATTTCTGAGCTAGGGCAGTTTGGCTTTCAACAAGCTTGGTAAGCCATTCTAGCTCCTCACCACCGTCTAGCATTGGTAGCACCTTGGCAAACCATTCAAGTGCTATGCTTTCTTCACCTGTGCGCCGGTATAACTCGCCGACTAGATAGGTGATTATGGGCCGTAGGTCATCAGGTTCAGTGGGTACGCCGTCTTCGCTGAGTGCTTGCTGGAATAGTTCGCGGGCTTGGTGTAGAAATTCAAGCTCCTTTGTTTTGTCTCTGTCTACTGCTCGGGCTCCCCAAGCTGCTCTGTGAAGGGTTTGGGCGAGGGTGAAGGTGGAGGCACCATCTTGGCGTTGGGTTTCTGCAACGAGCTCATACCGTCTCCAGCAGGGAAGTTTCTCCTCCCTGGGCACATCTTGTCTGGGAGTGCCTTGTTTGAACTTGGAGGGATGATCAGCATAGTTGCAGGAGGGGCAGACTTTCACGAAGTGGGGTAAGGGGTTCGCGCCCCAGTAGCGGGGGTAGAAGTCGGTGTCTTTGCCTGCGTAGCCGCAGGACCCGATGACGGTTCCTTTGAAGGTGGTGTCGCATTTGGGGCATACAACAACTATGTCCATCCACGTTGTCACGTTACACAACTCCTATGCGTAATTCTATTACACATTACACTTATAAAGTTTGGGAGAACAGTGTACTCTGCTTTTATATTGGCTTGTGTGTTTGTGAACCAAAGCTTTATGGTGCAGGACACTACCATTTAACATAGTCGCAGTCGTTGTTGCGAGATGGTGGGACGCGCGTTGGGCAAGTTCAAGTACTACACGATTTACCGGTGCAGCACCTGCGGGAAGCGAATCCGGGTCCACGGCAAGTTAACCTCCCAGCTTGTGCTTCCCAAGGGAGTCAGTATGTGTTGTAAGCTCCCACGCCTGAAGCGGGAACGCCATGTGTTAATTTCCAAGTATAAGGAAGAACAAGAGGGGGAACTGGCGGACAAACCCTCCACCCAGCAAAAGAGCTTGTTCGAGTAGGACTTGGCCTTGAACCTCTGTTCACTTCTTAGTTTCTTTTTGGACCATAAAAGCTTCCTAAACAAATAGTGATCAAACTAGTTAGCAGTAGGAAAAGGTGGGAGGATGCAAGAAAGAGTGAATCAGCCAGTCCGCTGCCGATGAGGACGAGGGCACCGAAAATACCGAATAGCAACGTGGCGGTAGGGATGGTGCCTAGCGTCGCTCCAAAGCTTACAATGAACTTGCCTATAGCTAGAACAAGTTCAGCCCCCCGCTTTGGGCGGGTGGGCTTTAATCCCCACACACATACTCCAACAATCACCGTAACACCACCAATCACCGAGATACCCGTAAAGGAGGTTACAAACTGCTGTACTTGAATAAGATAGTCCCCTGCAATCCCGAAAAACAGGACAATCACTTGATACACCCAATCTTGAAGCCGTAAATCAACACTGTAAAAGCAGCCCCACACTACCATTAAGAGACCACCTGTCAATAAGAGTAGGAAACCTAGGTAGTTGCTTATCCATGACTTCAAGGAGAAACATCCCCTAGCTCTAAAGTCTAAAGAGTGGTATAGCGAGGATGATGGCGGGTTTTCGGTGGCTTGGGAGGATAGGTGCCTTCGGGCGAGGCGAAGGCGAGAAGCGCGTCGGTGACTGCGACGGTTGAGAAGAAGCGAGGGGCATGGCGTAGGGCTCCGGGGAGGATGAAGTTCGCCCCGGCGCATTGCAGGTAGGTGCATAGGGCAGGAGCGACATAGCGTTTGGCGGCAGGAGAGATTTGGTTGGCGCGCCGCCAGAGGGCAACGCTGTTCGCGGAACCAGCCCCCACCGGTAATCCCAATTCGTGTTTGATGATGGGCATAGCAGCGGTAGCTAGACTGAGACCAGCAAGGTCGAGAGCCACGGTATCTACGAGAATCTTCTTGACGCCTGCTCTCTTTGCCTTCGTGAGTAGCCCCTCTTTGTCTTTGGTGCCGCGGAGCACATCAAGCCGACCCTTCGGATCAAGGTCGAGAGGATTGTGGGCGAGCAGAATGGCAGCATCGATGCTTGAGGTGCGAAGCGCTTCTAGCTCCTTATCGGTTGTGAGGAGGCTAATCGAGTCATAGATGGCGTACGCGGCGCGGCCTGTTTCCTCAGCGTGTTTCACTCCTGCCAGTCGGGTATCACTGGAACTGCTATCGATGAGGAAAGGCGTTGAAGGGGCAGCCTCTGCTATGAACT
>JABXGV010000096.1 GCA_016550485.1 archaeon | reverse complement strand
GAATGATTTTTCTCGCCCAAAGGTCCGTTTGCCAGGAGGGGCTGGGGGTCCATTGATGATTCGAAGTTTCAGACGTGTTATTTCTTGGAGACCGCGTCATAGCCAGCGCTGTCTTGTAGAGCAATTACCATTTACTACAAGCCCAGGGTGGGTTCCTCACTCTGAGGGATCCAGACATGGAGGTCCAGACGTAATTGTTACAGATCTCTGTGTTTTCAAGTTTAACAGAGCCACTAAGCGCATACATCTGGAATCGATACACCCAGGAATCAGGATAGATACTATAAAATCACAAACAGGCTTTACCTTCAGAATTCCTAAACACCCAGCAACAACGCCTGAGCCATCGGAAAACGAACTCGTGATACTTCGACGAGAGGTTGACCCTGAGAACATCAGAGCTAATCTAGTTAGTTCACCGAATGTATGAATTGCTATCACACCAAAAGCTAATGGATGATGAAAATGACGTAATGTTTATAAGCGGCTTCCATCACGAAACGAAGTTGCCAGTAAAACATATTTTTCTACATGTATTGGTGATCAATTGAGATTATCAGAAAGACAAATGAAATTCGCGTTGAAACTGCTCGACAGGCGAGGATTCGAGAAGACCGGAGAGGGCGAGGAACACGAAGACTATCATGACATTTATTCGAAGTCGACCAAACCAAGGTCGAACGAGACGCTGCTACTCAGAGTGTTCCTTGGAAAGGAGGTAATTGGAGTCGAGATTCTACGAAATTTGGTAAAAGCACAAGAGGACGGTGGATATACTAGGGCTGTCCTCATAGGTGGTGAACGATATACCTACGCTGCCCGTCGCGAAGCAAAGGAACAGAATGTGGAGTTACTTCACAGACGATTCCTCTCAATTGACCTATTTATGCATGTAATGGTACCAGAACACGATGTTATCCCTGAGGATGAGGTCGAAGAGTTGGAAAGCCAATTTGGCATCAGTCGAACTCAGCTCCCGAAGATTAAGGCAGGCGATCCTGCTGCAAAGGCTATCGGTGCACGCCCTGGCGACGTCATCCGAATTGTCCGAGAATCCCCAACCGCAGGGCGCCATGAAATATACCGATACTGCATTGCCTAGTTTTTCCACTACTAGAATGCATCAAGAAACTCCTCTAACTGAGGACGAGTAGGAAGCCCGGTCATTGCACCTTTTTTGGCTATTGCAAGAGCCGCTACCGCATTTCCTTGTTTTACTGCTTCCTTCAATGGGAGCCCTTCGACAACCCCTGTTATTAAACCGGCGTTAAACGCATCTCCAGCACCAGTCGTATCTATTACATCAACAGGAAAAGCAGCCTGCTCAAACATCTCAGGAGCACCACTCGAAGATGCATCCACAACAAGTATTCCATCAGATCCCATCTTGATGCATATTACACGCGGGCCTAGCTCTAAGAGATTGTTAATAGCCTCCTGAGAATCCCGAGTCTCCATAAGCAGTAACAGCTCCTCGATTGAAGGTAGAAAGAAATCAGTGAAGGGCAGAATGCGCAGAACCTCTTGTCTGCACTCTTTGATACCACCTTTCCATAAATCAATTCGGAGATTTGGATCAAAAGTCACTCTGGCACCGCTTTTAGTTGCCAGCTCAGCCGCTTGCCTTGTGGCCTCTCGGCTTGGTTCACGTGTGAGGCTCACTGAACCTACATGAAGTATTTTTGTCTGTTTTAGCCAGTCGCGAGGTAAATCCTTTGGAGCGAGTAGAAGGTCAGCACAGGGGTCGCGGTAGAAGAAGAAGTCAGGCTTCTTATCAGGTGAGAGAGCAACAAAGGCTATTGCTGTGGGTGCTTCAGATGTTGGGAGTACACTTTGAGTATTAACGCCATTCGAGCGGAGTGTCTCTGTGAGGAATCTTCCGAATTGGTCATCACCAACTTTGCCGATGAAGCCGCAGGATACTCCTAGGCGAGCCACACCTACCGCAACATTGGCTGGTGCCCCACCAGGACACTTACGGAAACTAGGAACAGTTGCTAATGACCCTGGTGTGTCTGCAATGAAATCTACAAGTATCTCTCCAAGACAGAGAACATTGGGTGCTGATGACGAATCGTTAGGTGCTGAAGACAATTTAGATCTGATTCACCCTTTCCCTTCCTGCCTTAACAGTTTCCCTCACAACCCAAGGAGCACTAATCTAGAAGTTAAAGGACATACCATCTTTCGCGATGTAGATTTCACCGTTAAAGTGGAGGCGGGCTGCAGCCACAATCGCTCGGGGGTTTCGGAGGCGGAGACCCGAGATGTGGATAAGGATGAGGGCTTTTACGTTAGCACGGGCTGCATCGCCACCAGCATTTTGTGGCGTGGAATGCCCCTTTCTTATAGACAGCAACCTGCCAGTGGCAAATGTACAGTCATGAAACCAGGCGTTTGCGCCTCGTGCGAGGGTAAGAAGTGTAGGACACCTTGGACCAGTATCCGGAGAGATAATTATTCGTTTATCGCCTTGGCAGAAGGCGTAGGCCGCAGTGAGTGTCGTGTGACAAGCAGCGGCGGCCTTTACTTCAGTTTGTGAAGAAGAGAGGTGATCGATGGTGCGTGGTATATCCGGTGTAAATGGGTGTATCTGAACGAATAAGGGAATCTTGTTGTGGTTGAAGATACGAATGAAGTGGTGGAGGCGTTGAACTGTATCGGTTGGACAAAATATCGTGAGAGGGCGGGTGCGATTTTGGCGGCGCATCCGCCGGACCAGGGCGCCTATAAATCCTGTGTGGTCAGGGTGATTGTGTGTTATGTAAACTCGGTTGGTGTGGAGAATATCAGCACGGAATGTCATTAGCCTCCAAGAACCCGCGTCAACAAGTACAGCATCGCCTCCACCAAGGTTGAGGAAAAGGCTTGTCCAGCTGCGGCGGAGACTTGGGAAGAAAGATGAGCTGCCCAGAACTGTAACCTGCAATGTCTCACACCTCTAGATTTGACGAATTTTCTTATCCCCCGAGGAGGTTGTGACTTATTTTGGGGCTTTGGGTTCCTCCCTACTAGAAGCCGACGCAACTGCTGACACAAGCTCTATTAGGCTGATACTGTATAGAAGGGCAGCTAGAAGCCACTGCCTGCCCTCCGCAACGCTACATCGAATTCGATAGCTGATGGGAGGTGGATATCTTGTAAACATTATTTGGGCAACCATAGAGGTTGGTGTTCGAAGAAACGCCACAGTAGGGGTGGCGTGAATGAACTTGGCGATTGTTTTTCTTTCAGCGTCTCGAAGAGGGAAAACACCCTGAGAAGAGTGTAGAAGAGAAAGGAGTTCCTTACCTTCTTGAAATAACCTGTAAATCCTTGAAGCCCCTACGGGTATTGCCTTAACTACAAGTGGCTTCATTTCAGCAGCCACTAGCTCATAAACAAGATAGCGAACTTTTGGTGGTAAACGCTGGACTATTCTAAAAGCTAGTTTCCCTTCGTCGTCAGTGACTAGCAGAACCCCTCCGCTAGGGTGAGGACGGGGTTGGATAGTGTAGTGTCTTCTACTGGAATACTGTAGTTTAGGTACACTAGCAGGATTGGATGAAGCCATTTGGTTTATGATATCCTCCTTTCTGTGTCAGATACAGTTAGGGTAGTGGGGGTACTATTTGTGTACCGCGCGGGAATTCAACGTCAAATCGATAGGCTATCTTCACTTCACCTTCAGCGGGGATTTCAAGGTCCCAAGTGAGTACACCTAGTTGATCCTTGTCAGGTTTAGGAGAAATTTTCCTGTCTCCCACCTTGATGATTTCAGAATCACTGTGAGGTATGCGGTCCATCACCTTGATGAGACTCAGTTTTTTCCTGAAGCTTGTAATAACTAGCTCATACCGATATTCACGGGACACCTTTCCACGGGTCAACCCACTCTTCTCTGCACCCTTACCCACTAGCTTCTTTTTGACCTTGAGGTCATAGGTGAACCTAGTTCCCACATCCACTTTCTCGTGGGGCGCAATTACTTTGAGTACTGTTTCACCTAGGTAGTCTTCGCCGCTATAGACCTTTGCCTTACCAGGAAGCATAACGGAGTCCCCGTTTTCGACGGTGGTCACCTCAATTGCCTCGGCAAAATCGGTAGCGTTCCAGAAGTACTTACGCTCAGTAGCTAGTTTGGTTTGGCTAGTTCGGAATTGATGGGGCTCGCCATCTGCAGGAATCTTCACCGGCTCTGGCAACACAAAGACAAAGACCCCGCCAACCTCAACCGCTGTCGCCGTCGTTTGTGCCATCACGGGCGGCGGCACCTCAGCGGGAGCAGCCTCTTCTGCAACCTTGGAAAGTAAATCAACCTCATCGTCTACGGCTCCAGTATCCTCTGACTTTTCTCTCGCTGGCGCTCTTCTCGCTCCAGCTGTTGGTTTTGCGGGAGGTGGAGGAACGTATTCTCTGAGAAGGTAGGGGTGTGGCTCTGTAATTATTGCGGGGCGGCTCGAGGCCGTGGATACTGTGAGGCGAACATCCTCCCAGTCTTCAAGAGTATTGTTCCGAACCACGGAAAACATTGTGACTTGGGCTTCAACTTCTTTTAGATCTATGTCATAGCTAGGCATCCAAGCTGCCCGTCTGACAAAGTAGGTGATGTTGAAGTCGCACTTTCCGGCCTTCTCAACCTCCACGTTCAGCAAAATTGTGTTTGTCACTTCGTATTGCTGGACTGTGCGGCGGAGCTTAGTTATTTCCCGCTTCACGATGGCTAATTCCTTTTGCTGTGCTTCGAGCTTGTCTTGAATACCCGCTCGTGTTTTCGCCAGTTTCTTTAATTGACTAGTGGTGAGTGTTTCCAGGGCAGAAATCTGAGCCACATCACTTTCACCTGCGGGAATCCATCGGGAAAACTCTACCGCAGATTTTTCCAGTACTTGCATGAAGTATTTCTCCCGTTCAGATATGCGTGAAAGCTCCCGTTCAATTTGTTGCTTCTGCCTCTCCAATTCTTCTTTCCGTTTGACCAAGTCATCTAGCTTGGTGAACCCAGTTACTTCTACAGTAGTATCTACCGTATCGAAGCTTATGATTGAAGCATGACCTCTACCTTGAACTCGAACACTTTCCTTATCCAGAAATTGTGTCAGTTTAGGAACACGAAGTCTGTGGACACCTGGTTCGAGCGTGATTGTACCATTACGCTCAACGCGAGCACCATCTCTATATACAGTGACGGCACTGATTTTAGTTGCGATTTCTGGTAGTTTTTCCATCATTATCACCTTTTCTTTCTACTTTCCTGTCCTGTTATGGTAGCGGGGGATGAATCCGTATTTCTCGGGGATACTCCACCTCGTACTCGTAGGTTATCTTCTCTTCTCCTCCGGCAGGAATATCAATCTCCCAAGTCAGGATACCGAGACGTGTTTCCGTTGGTTTGGGAGTAATTCTCTTCTCATCCACCTTGATTTTTTCAGAATCGCTATGGGGAATTCGATCCATGACCTTAATTGGGCTTGGGCTCTTTCGGTAGTTCTTGATAGCAAGTTCATAGCTGTATTCTCGTGCAACTTTTCCTCCAGTGAAGCCGCTTTTCTCGGCGCCTTTTTCTACGAGCTTCTTCTCCACTTTCAGATCATAGGTGAATCGGGTTCCGACGTCAAATTCCTCATGGGGCGCAACAACCTTTAGCACTGACTCGCCGATGTAGTCTTCTCCGCTGTAGACTTTGGCTCTTCCTGGGAGTAACACGGTATCTCCGTTCTTGATTTGGGTGACTTCGATGACCTCCGCGAAGTCTACTGCATTCCAGAAGTACTTGCGTTCAGCGGGAAGTTTTGTGTGGCTGATGCGGAAGGCATGGGGTTCTCCATCTGCGGGTACTTTCACAGCTTCTGGTAGGATGAACACGTGTACGCCGCCTGTTTCTACAGCGGTGGCTGTCGTCAGGTCCATCTCCGGTGGAGGAGCGGTTGGCTGATCCATTGCTGTTGTAGTCACCTCACCGGCTGCGCCCCCGACATACCCTTCTCGGCGCTCTTCTTCTGTAGCTATACGACGATCCATCTTAAACTTTGCACCTGATGCGGCGCTGCGACCTGTTGCTCTTGGCGTGTAGACCCGTAGGAGGAGCGGGTGTGGCTCACTGATGACTGCGGGGCGGCTGCTTGCCGTAGATACGGTGAGCTTGACGTTGTCCCAGTCTTCGAGGCTGTTATTGATAACGACTGTGAACGTTGTGATATCTGCTGCGTCCTCTTTCAAATCGATGTCGTAGGTTGGTGCCCACGATGCACGTCGAACAAAGTACGTGACATTGAATTGTGCCTTTCCTGCTTTTTGGGCATCGATGTTTAGGATGATGGTGTTAGTCACTTCGTATTGCTGAACGGAGCGGCGGAATTTTTCGATTTCGCGAGTAGCGATAGCGATTTCCTTTTCAAGTGCCCTCAGCTCGGTTTGAGCCTTGATTCGTTCCTTTTCCAGTTTCGCCAGGTTTGTGGTTGTAAGGGTGTCAAGGCTGGTGACTTGGTCGACAGCGCACTCGCCTGCGGGAATCCATCGCGAGAACTCGGCTGCAGAGTGTGACAATATTTGAGAGAAGTAGTTTTCTCGCGCCCCTATTCGGGCTAGTGTTTGATTGATTTCAGCCCTTTTCTTTTCAAGGTCTTGTTTTCGCTTCACGAGGCTGTCAAGCTTTTCATAGCCACTGACTTCAACTGTAGAGTCGACCGTATCGAAGCTAAGGATGGAAGCGTGTCCGCGCCCTGATACTCGCACGCTCTCTTTGTCAAGGAAGCGTGTCAGATCGGGAATTCGTAGTTTGTGGGTGCCAGGTTTCAGAGTAATAGCGCCGCTGCGTTCTATACGAGCGCCATCGCGG
>JABXGV010000095.1 GCA_016550485.1 archaeon | reverse complement strand
GGCACAGGCACAAGAGGTCAGTGGGAATATCTCCAATGAGGAAGATGGATGGAGTAAACACTCGTAAGAGGAAGACCAAGGGAAAGCACACCGCAACACTCAGATAAAGACCGGAGCAGCGAGCACACACAAAGTATACTCGACCTCCAAAGGGAACTTGGAACGCATGGTTTTTTTTGTGTTCGAAGAAGTGGAGTATCGCCCCAACCAGACGCTTCAAGGGATTCACGCGTTTTTGACCTCACCCAAATTGTAGTTCCAAGGTTTCTCAGCTAAGAGTGGACAGGACAGATAGGAGGAAGCTTAATTTTGTGTTCATTAGCCCGTAATCGTTGGTGGAGCTCTTCGATTCTTGCTGGTGAGAGACCCTTTGGCGTGACACCAGAGACGAAGTCGTCGAGCTGGTCGTAGGTGGCACCTAGTTCTTTCTCGTCGGTTTGCTCTAGAAAGAAGCCAGCAGTGGGAGGCTTCTGGATAATTCGATCAGGAATCCTGTGGAACTCGGCGAGGTCTCGAACCTCCCTTTTGAGCAGATTCCCCAGGGGGAGGAGGTCTACACCTCCGTCGCCATATTTTGTGAAGTAGCCGAGAGCTAGTTCAGTTCGGTTGCCCGTGCCCACAACGAGTCTTTGGTGTAGGTTCGCTTCGAAGTACAGGGTAACCATGCGCAGGCGTGCCTTGATGTTGCCAACTACGATGGGGTCTGCTGTTTCCTCGGTCACACCGAGGGTGGTAAGGAAGGCATTGAAAACAGGTGTTAGATCGTAGGTGGTTGTTTCGATGTCAAATTGCTTTGCTAGGAGTAACGCGTCAGGAGCTGCGTCTGCTGGTGTTTCACCACAGGGGAGGAGCAGTCCGCGGGTATTGCGTGTGACCCGGCGGCATAGAACCGCTGTGACACTTGAATCTATTCCACCCGATAAGGCGATGACAAAGCCTTTACAGCCGCTCTGATTCAAATAGTCACTGAGCCACTGTTCTATTGTTTGAGTTACTTTTGCTAGGGGAAGCAATGCATTCATTCTGAAGGGAACCCTCCTTTACCAGGGAAGCTAGTAAATGGTATGAGGTCAACTGAAAGGTCTAAGGCTTTAACTGAATGTGTTAGCGCACCAGCCGAGATAACGTCGACACCAGTTGCTGCGTATTTGGCGACATTGTCCAGTGTAATGTTACCAGAGGCCTCGAGGGTAGGTGGTTTCGTGAGTTTAAGTTTTTTTATCGCTGTGACGGCTTTGGAGACTAGGGTGGGGGTCATGTTGTCAAGGAGGATTGCGTCCGCACCAGCTCTTGCCGCTGTGACGGCGTCCTTGGGGGTGTGTACCTCGATTTCTATGAGCTTGGTGAAGCTGACTTTCTGACGAACAGTCTTGATGGTTTGAGTGATATTGTCTGTGACAGCAAGATGGTTGTCCTTGATTAGGACTGCGTCGTCTAGGCGCCAGCGATGGGGGTCCCCGCCACCTGCGATCACTGCTAGCTTGTCAAAGACCCTGAGCAGCGGTGCTGTTTTTCTTGTTGCGGCGACCCGAACATTGGGGTTAGCTTTCCTTGCTGCGGTGACCATGGCGGCGGTGAGGGTTGCGATGCCACTCATCCGCATCAACAGGTTGAGAAGCGGACGTTCCAAGGCGAGGAGCGATGGCGCTGGGCCTGGTACCTCAAGGATGGTCGAATTCTCATCGATTGGGGTGCCATCGGATAGGTAGCGGACCAACTCGAACCCCAGGCTTCCAAGGAACTCAGCGACAATCTCGGTACCCGCTACGACTCCTGACTGTCGGCTCACGAAGCGGGCTTGCGCCCACTGGGTAGGGGCGATGAGGGCCTGGGTCGTTATGTCACCAAAGCCCAGGTCTTCCTCTAGCATGGCGTGAAGCTGGCGGATTAGCAGCCGCCGTTGAATCGGGTTTAGGCGTAATGTTTCGTTAGTGCCCACACAAATCCACTCACACCTTGTCTAGCGTTGTGACATCAAAAGGTTTCCGTCTTTTTGAAAAGATGTTTCCTGGTCTCTTTATGTCAGGTCTAGCATTCGTTGGAGCGCTCTTCGAGCACGCTGTGCGATGGGTTCTGGCACAGTCACACGGTACTGATTATTCTCTAGGCTAGCTTTGACTTTTTCGAGGGTGATTTTCTTCATGGCTTTGCATCGGGCATGGCTGAGGGCGGGGATGAAGGTTTTGCCCGGGATTTCCCTGCGTAGCCGTGTCACCAAGTCGACTTCGGTGGCGATGATGAAGGTGTCTGCGGGACTTTCACGAGCATACCGTATCATTTGACCAGTGGAGCCGATGAAGTCAGCGAGGTCCTGGATTGCTGGCCCACATTCTGGGTGAACAAGGAATAAGGCATCCGGCTTTTCCCAGAGGAGCTGGGGGAGTTCCGGAGCGAAGGAATAAGTGACATGGACATGGCAGAAGCCTTGTTCGGGAACGGGAATGATACGTTTATTGCAGGTCTTTTGAGCGTAATAAGCTAGATTAGCGTCGGGTCCGAGGATGACAGTGTCGCCGTCCAGTTGGTTGATTATCTGGCATAGGTTCGAGGAAGTGCAGGTCACATCAGCTTCTGCCTTGGCTTCAGCGGTTGTGTTCACATACAGAACAACGGGGATGCCCGGATGCCGTGCCTTAGCTTCACGTACCTGCTGCGCTGAGAGCTGAGCAGCCATTGGGCAGCGGGCTTTCGGGTCAGGGAGTAGAACCGTCTTCTGAGGATTTAGAATGGCAGCAATCTCCGCCATAAAATCTACACCGCAGAAAATGATGATCTCTTCGTCTACCTGCTGTGCTTGTCTGCTGAGACCAAAGCTATCTCCGAGGTAGTCGGCGATTTCTTGAATTGCTGCAATCTGGTAGTTGTGGGACAGGATTACAGCGTTGCGCTCCTGAGCTAGTCGTCGTATTTCTTTTTGTAGCGCCTTCACCGAATCCGTCAATCGCCTGTCTCCTCACGGTATAACATAAATGATGTAGGTATTGAGAGCTTGTCAATCGCTTCATAGTACCTTTTAGCTTTTCCTACCTTACGTCTTGTTTCCAACATAAACTATTTGTGGATAGAGAGTGAGTGCTATGTCCTTATTTAACTGAGGGAGTTCACAAATGCCTAAACAATCCAGGTCTGAAGGCAAAGACATGTTCAATGTTGACCGGCTTTTCTCTGTGATGACAACCGCCACCATTATTATCGAAATCGTGGCCTGTATAGTGCTCATCGGAGCAGGGGTTGGCTACCTACTCGTTTTAACGGGGTACTATGACATAATAGCCGCCAACATAGATTTATTCATTCTTCTCTTCCTGCTTGGAGGCGGAATCACTTTCTTCATCCTCATCGCTTTCATAGGTTTCTTTATTCGCATCCAGGATAACGTTAAACGCTTCGTGTTAGCCGATGGTATCGGTCACGTCGTCACCGCCAGCCGGGAGG
>JABXGV010000094.1 GCA_016550485.1 archaeon | reverse complement strand
TGATTTAGGAGCTCGGCTGCTGCAAGGCGACGGTTTTCTTTGTTTGAGATTCTCGGAAGGAGTTTGGCCCGTGTCACTAGCTTGCTAATTTCTGGATAGTTTCTCCGAAGGAGCTCCTCAATCGATTGGGGTTTGGCGGTGTCTGGGACGGTGCTGATCACGTAAATTCCCTCAGGAGAAATGCGTACACTGAGCCGTATGCACTTTCCTAGCCGGTAGTACTTACGGGGGGGTCCGCGGATGCTTTCGTCCTCGTAGGTTTCAAGTAGGCCCTGCTTGATGAGTTCGCGTAAGTGGCGCAGGATGGCTTGTTGCCCTATATCGAGTACGCGACTTAGTTGCCCAAGAAACATGGGTTCGCGGGCTAGTTGGCGTAGAATCTCATAGCGGGTGCGATTTCCTAGCAGGTGGAAGAGGATGTCGAACTCGTCGCTGATTTCTGTAGGTGACATAAGAGCTTCTCCATTGGCGTTTGATAGTGGTTTTTACTCACTTTGTGTTAGTAAATGTTGCGGTTTTTCGTTTGTAATGGCAAAAGGTTTATATTCTAGAGTTACTAACAGTGAGTTAGTCACATAATGTTAGTAAAATAGAGTGAGGCAATAATGAGCTTCATAGACGAATTCCACAGGATGATGCAGCGAGAGTTTCAAGCGCTTCTCAACATGCTCCAATCCAATCAACTGGATCAGCTCAGACAGATGCAACCCCAAATCGAAGAAGATGAACACGGGAAAACAATCACCTGGGGCCCAATAATCTACGGTCGAACCACCATCGTAACCCCCGACGGAAAAGTAACAACCAAGGAATACAGCAACATACCCTCAGAAACCCAACCAGATCTCAGTGGCTCTCCAGCAGAACAACTGTTTCCTCCTAGAATCCAAGCACCACCGCAACCACTCAGACCCCGACCAGCAGAGCCGTATCCCAAGCCCCTTGAACCAACGCCTAATCCGATACCCCATCATTTACTAAAAGAAGATGACAACTACCTCATTGACGTCATCGACAAAGAACACGGCTTCATCGTAATCTTCGAATTACCTGCAACCCGCGCCGAAGAAGTGCAAACCACTGTAGAAGGCAGACACATCCATGTCAAGGTCAACGGACAACCCTTCCGCGAACTCGAGCTGCCAGTAGACGTAGAACTCGAAGAACAACACTTCAAGAACGGCGTCATCGAAATCAAGCTTCGCCACCGATTAATCCCTAACCAGCAGAGATAAATCAGCAGAGAAGAACACCGGAGAAGTGTGCAGGGCGGGATCTAACCTCACCCCGCCCTCCCTCTCGCTGCTCCCTCAATTTTATATGGCGAATTCGTTCCTTGCTTTCAGGACTCTAAATGTCGCACGAGGACTTTCAGGCTGAACTTGCAGTTCTAGCCAAACGTTATGGTACACCTACGCGCGTTGATTTTATCTTCGAAATGAACCCAGAAGAGTTCCAGCTAGTGATTCAATCCACCCTCCAGGGACGCTACCATGATGTGACCCTGTTCATCAGGCACAATGACAAGTACGTCGTAATCGAGAAACATATGTACGCAAAGACCGGCATTCTCCGCGCCCCCTCCGGCGGCGCCTCACTAGGTGAGACCTTGGAAGAAGCAGCCCACAGAGAGGGCAAGGAGGAGACGGGACTGGAAATCAAGCTAGAACGATTTGTCTTAGAGTCCCATGTCACCTTTCTCTGTGAAGGGCACTTCCCCATCAACTGGGTCTCCTATGTTTTCTCGGCCCACTCAATAGGCGGGGAACTGGGCACCCAAGACCCAACCGAAATCTCGGACGTCCAACTACGAACACAAGATGAGCTACAAAACGAAATCCGACCCCTACTCCTAGCCTCGAAGTCAGGCGGCTTCAAGTACCGGGCGGGATTGACTGACGCCTTCTTCGCAGCACTCGAAGCACGGACTGACTAGCCTAGCCCATATATCAGGCAAGTGGCTTCAGATTTTCTGACCACAGCGAGTGCAGAATTTCGCTTCAGGTTTCGTAACCACACCGCACTTCGGGCATATCTTGCCGCCCTCGATGTCGCTGGCTGGCTCCTCGGGAGAGCCGCTCTCAGCTTTCTCTGGGGAACTGGTAGGAGAATCTTGATCGCCGGATTCGGGTTCTTCGGTCGCTGGTTCCCCAAGGGTTCTTTCAGAGATTTCAAAGCGTATCGGTGCTCCACCACTGATGGCACTCTCCTTGTTGAGGATGTGGACAGCGGCAGTGACGGCTAATTGGAGCTTCTGAATCTTTTTAATGAGCTTCTTCTGTTTGCCTTTTAGATCCTCTTCGTCATCAACCTTGATACGGGCTTCAATAGTATCTAGTTCTTCCTCTGCTTCTGTAAGGTCATTTCGGAGGGTGGTTAGGTAGCCGAGAAGTGTTACTCTCCCCTCTCTGATTTGCTCCTCGAGGTCTAGGAGCTTCTCATCGTACTCCTTTGAGAGTCGGGAGTAGACCCGTTCGGTGACCTCTCCACTCTCAAGTAGCCCTTCCAGTCTTTCCTGTTCTCCCCGCTCTTGGATGTAGGTGTCTACGATCTCTTCTAGCGGGTAGCCGCCATCCTTTTCTGCTTCGCTGATGCGTTTGATGAGTTTTTCGTCGCCGTCCTGCTTGCCAGTGTATCTCTTTTCTAGGGCGAGTTGTTTTCCTCTGTCAACGAGCTGGCTTAGAGCCTTTGCCGGCACCGGGATTGGGTCATAGGTCGAAGACTCCAGGCTCTCGACAACCCGGGGAGTCGTGTCCTGCTCAACCTCCGACGTTGACGACGATGAGGAATTAGAAAGGCTCGCACCGCAGCCGGTACAGAACTTTGCACCAGCCTTGACGGGTTTACTACAGTTCGGGCAAAGCGTCTCACTAACAGAAACCGTAGACGCCTCCGCCTCTTCTGGCTCTTCTGGTTCAAGTTCATCCGGGGGTGGCGCTTCAGTAAGGGAGGACCCACATTTTGTGCAGAATTTGCCCACGGCAGGGATCTTATCGTAGCCACAGCTGGGGCAGATCTGATTCTCACCTGTAGATGGGGATGTCGATGGGGTGGTTCTAGGGCGGGAGGGAAGACGGGTACCACACTTTGGGCAGTTTCGTTTACCTCCAGGAACAAGATTACCACATGTAGGGCATTTCTGCGGCTCTGGGCTTACCTTTGGTTTTAGGGCTGTGCCGCAGACGCGGCAGAACTTCGCAGTATCAGGAACCGTTGCTCCGCATTTTGAGCAGTTTCTACTCATTGTTTTCTTAACTCCACATGACACCTAATGACAATCTAGGGCTAAACATTGCACCTTTTTTTAGTTTTGCAAAAGGGCTTCTTAAGCCTCACATCCAGTCTGGAAACCAAAAATAGAGCGAATATTCAATCCAAGAAGACTTGGCTACTTGCTAGGATGTGGTGCTTCTCTTCCGCTTTGGAGGTTTCGGCTCTCCTCTGCTGATTCGGAATATGTCTAGGAGTTCTGAGACCCCGGCGTCTTGAGTCGTGTCTCGAAGACTTGGGCGGCTGTCTCCATCTCCTTTTCTTTTCAGGAATTCAGTGGCAAGCACTCGCCCCCCTTCAACGATAATTCGAGGCGTGTAGTCACCCCCAAAGAAGGTACCTTCAGGTAGTTTTTGAGTGCGTTCCAGTTGAATTGTCGTCTTCGCCTTACCTAGCGTAGCGACGGTCCTTTCCACTGCTGTAAACACTTCATGGCCAATGATGACTAATTCTCGGACATAGCCTGGGGGCAGTCGAGTGTTTTCGATTATGCTTATGATACGGTCCAACTTTTCTGGTGACGTCACACCAGGCTTCTGAAGACTGAAGGACTCTTCAACGCCTTCATATTCCTGTCCGAGTTGGCTCGAGGGGGATGGCGTGGACACCGTAGTACGCGTCGGTGTTGTGACTGGTTTTGGTGTGGTAACCGGTTTT
>JABXGV010000001.1 GCA_016550485.1 archaeon | reverse complement strand
GGCTTCCGATTGATTCCCGGCGCGGCAATCCCCGAAATGATCATCGCGGTTGCTGGGTTTCTATGGCTCCTTCCAATCTGCTTCCGGCTCTACCATTATGCTGGCAAGATGGGCTCGTTAGGACCCGCTTGGTGAAAAGTGGCTCAAAGCGTAAGCCTTTATCTTCATCGGTAACAAGACTGGAGCATAACAACCCTCTAATGGTTGAGATACGATGAAAGATGATTCGATTTTGGCCAAGCTTACCTCCGCCCGGTTTGCGGCCGTGTGTGGCATTCTTGGCCCCCTAGTAGCCTTGACCGCCATCCTCGTGGCAATCGGGATGTCCGCAAGTTGGTTTACTTGGTTCGACAATGCACTAAGCGATCTAGGTCATCCCTATATGCTAGGAGGGGGAGGCTCTGGCGGTACTCCTGGCGTGAATCTTGCTGCACCTGTCTTTAACGGTGGTCTGATTGCGTGTGGCATCATAACCCTCCCGCTAGCTCTCCGGCTCATATTACAGCGAGACCACAAGTCCACATTAGGAAGCATAGGTGGTGTGCTCCTTCTGGTAAGCCAGTTCTTCCTCATCAGTATTGGAGTGTTCAACGAGGCATTCGGGAGACTCCACGGTCTAGTTTCAGTCGGTTTCTTTGTGACAGTTCTGCTCTTTGGTGTGATTTACGGTATCACTATGGCCCTTGCTCCTGAGACTCGCTGGTTCGGCATATTTGCGTTCTTCCTCGCGTTAGCTGGAGCAATTTTCTGGGGAGCATATTTCTTTGACCTTGTTCCCTTTACAGGAGTAGCTATCCCTGAAATCGTCTCCGTAGCCGCAGTGATAGTGTGGGTTATCCCCCTCTGCCTCCGACTCTATATGCGCGGCGACTGAGCTGGGCTTCTTTCTATCTCAGCGGATAAACCGGACGACTTCCTTCATGGGACGTCGCTGAGGTTTACCCTTAACCTTTGCTGGGAACCCGATAGGGATTAAAGCAACAGGGTACACATCGGGAGGGCATTCAAGAATTTGTGATACCTCTTTGTCCTTGAAAGCTCCAACCCAGCAGCCTCCAAGACCCATAGCATGAGCGGCAACAAGGAGGTTTTCTGTCATGGCTGCTGTGTCTTGAAAGGAGTAGAGGTTGCGCCCTAGATCCCGATATCGTGCTGCGGATTCTTCAGGTGCGCGACAGACCGCAAAGATAACGGGTGCCGTTGCTATGAAATGCTGATCTAGGGCAGCCTTTGCCAGTTCATCTTTCACCTGTTGGTTTTGCACGACGATGATCCGCCAAGGCTGCCGATTGCCTCCGCTTGGT
Organism: archaeon; assembly: GCA_016550485.1. GTDB lineage: Archaea > Asgardarchaeota > Hermodarchaeia > Hermodarchaeales > Hermodarchaeaceae > YT-063. Next base: position 6,321 of record JABXGV010000001.1, on the reverse strand, counting down.
GCTGCAACCATTACCTTTAGGAGTTGTTCGATTTGCTCTTCTGTCAAGGGTTTGTCGGTGAAGGAGCGGACACTCTTCCTAGTCAGTAAAGCTTCGATTGCATCCATCATAATCGACCTCAGTATTTGTTCTATTAACCTATAGTTGACCCTTATTCTATTCGGTATATAATATCTCCAGGACTTACTTTATCCTTGACTTTGAGTCCAATAACCTTTCCAGCTTCAGCAGATGCTATATCCTCCTTGTCAATCTGCATTGATTCTACTTTCTGCTTAAAGTCAGTAGTAGCCCCCTTAATGACGATTCGATCTCCGACTTGGAGGGGTTCCGTTAATTCTATGACACACATACCCATATCACTATCGAAGTTTCTGACTTCTCCCACTGGTACATGTCGCTCTTCATTCAGGATAATTCCCAACAGTAACCGTGTATTCTTTAGACATGTTTTAAGATTTCTTGAAGGTTGCTCATAAGAATTTGTTGCCATTTGGAATACTGTTTGTCGTAAGTCTCTTTGTGGTCTTCATTAGGCGTGTGTACCTGTCGGATATGCACCATTGCTTTGACTGCTTCTTCTACACTGGAGTAGATTTTGGTGCCAAGTGATGCCAGAATGGCGGCTCCGAGGGCGGTCCCTTCATCGACTTGAGTGTAGAGGGCTCGTCTCCCTGCGACATCACAGTGAATTTGCCGCCACAGCGCTGATCGGGCCCCTCCTCCATCTAGCCGGAGTTCGTTTATTGTGACGCCTGCACCGAATGAGGTGTCAATCATGAAGCGGCCAGCATATGCGGCACCCTCCAGTATTGCGCGAGCGATGTGGGCTCGGGAATGTTGGAATCCAAGTCCGTGTAAGATTCCAAGGCTGAAGGTGAAAAAGGGAAAGAGTACTAGTCCATCACACCCAGGCGGGGCATTGGCTGCTAGTTCACAGATTACATCATAGGGGTCCCGGCCAACGCGTTCAGCCACTGTTTTTTCTACATGACCAAACTCGTCTCTGAACCAGCGAAGTATAGCTCCAGTGCCGGGTAACACGCCTTCAAGCACCCATTGATTGGGTAGCACATGGGGATTGCAGAATAGCACACCCATTGGGTCCCTAGTTTCCTTTTCGACTGGCGTCACTATGAAGGTTCCGGTTCCTGTTGTGCCCTTGGCTATCCCCAGCTCTAGTACGCCTAAGCCTAGTACCGAACACTGCTGATCACCTCCACCCGCTACAACAAGGGTGCCTTTTGCTAGACCTGTTTGCTTGGCTGCTTCTGGTGTGACTTCACCGATGATGGTACCCGATGTTACGATATCTGGCCAAAGGGAAACTGGTAGCCCTAGTTCTTCGCCAAGTGGTTCTGAGAGCGTTAGGCTCTGCCTATCGAGAATGCCATAAATGTGGTTTGACAAATCGGATGCTAGGACGCCACACAGGCGATGATAGAGAAAGGCGTCGGGAACCGCGAATTTTTCTGTTTTAGTGAATATCTTGGGTTGAGTGTCTTTAATCCAAAGGGCCCGGCGTACACTTACCCTTTGTTTGACCTGTTCTGCAAATTTCTCGGCAGAGGGAGAGATGCGCGTGTCCATCCATGTAATTGCTCGTGCCAGAGGCTTTCTTTGAGCATCGAGGGGTACTAGCGTGGCTCGCTGTGTAACCACCGAGACTGCAGCAATCGCTTTGGCGTCTACCTTCGCCTTTTCTAGTGCGTCTTTTATTGTTTCCCTAGTTGTTCGCCACCAGTCCTCCGAGTCTTGTTCCGACTGACCATGTTCCTCTGTTACTGTGGGGAATTCACGATACGCTATGGCAACTTCGCGGCCATTTTGGTCAAAGATGACTGCCCGGTTTCCAGTAGTTCCGAGATCGATTACACAAATCAGTTGATTATGCTTTGCCGCCAATATAGAACCTCCCATTAGAACCTTGAAACAAGAGGTGCAATATCTTGTGTTGGCAACTCAAATAAGACTTACCGCTCTAACCTTCGCCGTATCCAGATAACCAGGACGATGAGGGTTATTAAGCAAATTCCACCACCAATGAGAACTAATGTGAGGACCCCCCAGTCGGGCGGTGGTGAACTCGTTGGCGGGGAGAATTCCTTGTATAACACCTCTGTAATCGCTACAAACGCATCCCAAACCCGCTCACAAACGGGGATGGTGTTGTTTGCTGAAGGGTTGAAGTAATCCCAAATCGAGTCCATGTAGGCGGAGCTGTTGCCGTAGGTTTCCAAGGTCATTGCGGGAATCCCCCACTCATCGAGTAGCCAGTCCTCCCATACTCCATAGCTTGATGAGAACATTTCAGGGGGCCGGTAAGGATAGCCTGAGGCTTCCTGAACTGCTTCACCAATTAGGGCGAATAATTCTCCATCTTGGGGAGTAGTACTGTTACAAGCCCAAGGTGCGAGTAAAGCCGCAATTCCACTGTGCAGCGACAGCGCAAACGTCAAATTGGCCCCATAGAGCTCGATGCAAGTTCGCATGGCCTGCGTTTCTGGCTCACTGAAGGGTGCGGTACCACGATAGATTTGAGACCGGTTGTTTGAAACACCTTGAGCCCACCCTGTGGGGTAGTTTCTGTTAAGATCAACCCCACCTGGCAGGTCTTCCCCAATCTTCCCATCCGCATCTAAGTCAATGCCTTCAAAGACATAGCCATTCCACGCCTCTTCTACTTCGAAGTCGCCATCCACATCTTGAATTTCCCACTCGTCTATGAGCCCATCCGCATCTTCATCGACGCTGCGAAGGTTCTTTCGCTGCCACGGGTTAATGTGGATCATACCAAGGGTGTCGGGATTCAATGTTGGAATAAGGTAGATAACGAAGTTTTCTAGTATTTGCATAACCTCGGGTGTATCCTTGTATGCCAATAGGTAGTCTAGAAGATAGAGCGCATTCTCTACTGTGATTGCTTCCCGTCCGTGGTGGTGGGATACTACCAGGAAGTCTAAACGATTCTCAGAGCTGCCAGGAGCAGTGACAACAGCGCAGTGTATTGGTAGAGAGTGATTGCTGGCGCCAATCGTTGAGAAGGATATGTATTCAGAGAAGTCAGCTACTAAGTCGTTGAGGTGTACTACAATCTCGGAATAATTATGAAAGGGACCCAGATTGGACCCCCAATGGAGGACATCATCATGAGGGAGTGGTCCTGGGGCGTCCTGATATTCTTCCCAAATCCATGAGCCAGTAAATTGGCGCGGTCGCTTATTCTCGGAATCTAAAGCTAGTGAACCGAAGCGATAATTACCAAGGTGTAGGGATGCCGTTCTCTCAAAGGGATTTTCTTTTGTAACCACCGGAGCTGCAGCTAGTAGCCATACGACCAGTCCCCAGCAGAGTAGGACCCATTTACTATGCCTCTTTGACCTCATATCATTCAACCTTGAAAAGATGCCGCTTCAGAGAATAAGGATACTGGAAAGGGCAACACACCTATTCTTTGAGAATAAGCCTGTCTAGATGCCCGCCTGCGGCAAGTTTCTCTATTGTTGACTGGTATTGCTGGTCGTCATTGATCATTCCGTTATATGCAGCTTCTTGTGAATGACTACCGGGTTTTAGGCGTACAACAACACGCACCCCAGGGGATGCATCTTCCAGAGCCTTCCGAATGAGCATTCCAATTACAGCGCCCATAGGGCAGACCGGGCTTGTTGGCGTGAATTCCACCTGTACTTCACTCTCCGTAATCGTGATGTCTTCTGGGCGGACCAATCCCATATCAACAATATTTATTGGGTGTTCTGGGTCTAAAACTCGTCGAAGTACTGAAATTATTGCCTGTTTGTCCATAGCGATTTTTTCCTGCAAATTATGCCCTGACAAGGCTTTACTCTATGTTTAAGTCTTGGGTTTACTATAAGGAATTGGTGAGCAAACCTTATCTGCTTCATCAACTCAACAATAGCATAAGCATCTAGTCGGATGGGATGATAATGACTGATGAAGCTTCTAGCCGTCGGCAACAATCAGAGGCATTGAAACGGCAAATTGATGCTCTTGCAATGGATTTAATCTCGGCACTTGACTTGCTAACGAAGGATTTACAGCGAAGCCTGCTCAGCCTAGCGGATCTTGTTGAGGAGCGGATGGAGGCTATTGGATTCGGGCGGCTTTCGGGTCCAGTAGTGCATAGTATTCAGGAAGGAGTTAAGACCGAGGCAAAGCGGTTCGGCGAGCAGGCTCGCGAAAAGATTAGAGAAATTATGCAGAAGAAAGCGGAGATTTCGGGCACAGCGGACGAGCTGGGTGCTTGGACACCTATGACCGCTGAAGAGCGGGACGCCCGCCAACGTCAACTTCAGGCAGAGATTGAAGCAAGGGAGAAATCTCAGAAGGAGCTGGAAGCAGAGCTTGCCGAAGCCCGCGTTCAAATACTAGAATTACAAAGCCGAATTCAAGCACAATCAACCCAAGACGGGCAGAGAATTGATACTCTGAGAGCGGCTGCTGAGGAACTTGAAGCAAAGGTAAAAGGACTTGAAGCTCAGCTTGAGGAAGAGCGAAAGAGCGCTAGTAAACTCGTTGAAGAGCGGGATGCTGCCCTTCAACAAGTCCAGCCTCTTGAAACCCATCTGGAACAGGCGAGAGAGCGAATCACCGTCTTGGAGGCAGACTTACTGCTGACTCGTGAACGCGTCGCAACCCTAGAAAAGGAGGGAACACAGGCAGCAGCCTTATCAGAACAGGTCGGGGAATTACAAGCCGAACGTCAACAGATAAGCGAGGCGCTAGCCACTTCACAAGAGGAAAAACAGCTCTTAGAAAACCAAGTCAAGCAGTTACAGCAAGAATTGGAACAAGTTAAGCAGCAGCTTGCTACTACTGAGCAGACTGGTGGCAGGTGGGGAGAGCGAGTAGCAGAGCTAGAGAAGCAGGTCCAAGAACTAACTCAGCTGAGGGACACGCATCTTCAGCGCATAGCGGAACTAGAGGAACAGCTAGCAGATGCTCTAAGGAAAATTGAGGAACTGCAGGCCGCTGATAGGGAATCTCAGCTGCTGGAGGAAAAGGCCAAGCTAGAAGAGGTCAATAAGCTACTCCAAGCAGAGAATGTTCAGTTGGAGCAGGAGCTAGAAAGAACTCAGCAACAATTGGTCGAAACACAAGAACAAATCGCCGAGTTGACCCAAGTACGAGAGCGGCTTCAATGGATGGAAAGCCGTGAAAAAGTTCGTAATATTCTGCTACAGAAAAACCTCTTGTACACAATCCTAACACGCCTAGCGAGTTTTATTATGGAAGGCAAATATATCTGCTCAGCTGCAGAGCTTGGGTATAGTTCTAGCTCTGGAATCTCTCTCGCTGCATGGCTAGACAGGCACTTTTCAGAACTAGAAGAGGAGGGGCTCGTAATTATCCACCGCCAAGCAGGGGGAGGAATGCCCTCAGCCTCGATTGAAGTAACTGAGAAAGGACGTCAAATCTTCGAAGAGGCCATGAATACTGAATCAATGGCTAGTCCTCTAAAAACAGCTGAACCATAGTTCCTAATTCAGAAGAAAGGGAGTTTTCCTAGTGTCTGACCGAGACACAAGATATAGCAGGTTTACCGTACTCTCCGATGTTGGGGAAGAGGGCTTACGACGTGTACGCCAAGCTAAAATTGCAGTTGTAGGCGTAGGAGGGCTTGGCTGCGTTTCAGCGCTACAATTGGCTTCACTTGGTGTAGGTCAAATACGCATCGTGGATCGGGATATCGTTGAATTATCGAATCTACAGCGCCAACATCTCTACACAGAGAAAGATATCGGTCTTCCCAAAGTTGAGGTTGCTCAGCGACGGTTACAGGTCCAAAATCCTGATGTTACAATAGAAGCAATGGCGTTATCTGTTACAGAGGCAACTGCAGAACGAATGGTGAAAGGAGTGGAGGTTGTAGTAGATGGACTCGATAGGTTCGCACCTCGATACATCCTAAATCGAGCCTGTGTAAAGCATAACATCCCCTTTGTTTTTGGAGGCGCTCTAGCTTCAGCAGGGAATGTCACTACTATTGTACCTGGCAAGACCCCCTGCTTGGAATGCTTTCTAGGAAATGTTGATGATAACCAACCAACCTGCGCAGCTGTGGGAATCTACCCTACCATCCTGGGAGTCATTGGGAATCTACAGGTTCATGAAGCCCTGCGTCTTATCCTCGGAAAACCACCCCTGCTTGAGAATAAACTTCTCTACTTTGAAATCGAAACTCTAGACTTTCACTTGATCCCAATTTCCCGCAACAAGGATTGCCCAGTCTGCGGAGTGAAACCGACAGACCCAGTACCCAAGGGTGAAGCGACTGTTACTGTAACAGAGCTCTGC
>JABXGV010000093.1 GCA_016550485.1 archaeon | reverse complement strand
GTTTGGGCAGGATTTACTTTCTGATGATATAACGTCAATTGAGACGGGCACCTACAAGTTTGCATGGGATGAGGCTGAACCAGTTCTGTGCGTGGCGCTGATGGATAAAGAGGATGACGAGTTGGCTGCCCTTGCAGTTCTAAAGACATTGAACGCCCTTTTCCTAGAGCGCTTCAAACAGAACCTCCAACGTTGGACAGGTGAAGTCGCCATTTTCAGGACATTTAATCCAGTGGTGAAGGAAGTCATTCAAGACTACCTGCCCAGCTTCGAGGAAGCTCCCAGTGAAGGGGAATTGAACCCCGCTGTTTTCCAGCTCTGGGGACAGTTTGGTACTGGGCTAGATGTTATAGTGTTTGGGTTACTCGCTGGCGTACCTCTATTAGTTATTGGACAAAAAACACAGAACGAGCAAATCATCAATGCTCTGCGAACTCTCCAAAAACGGCGCATTCCCGTCATGTGGTTTGATGATGCTAGTGCTGCACTTCAAGTGCTTCGCGACCAATCCACCCCTCTTTCCTTCATATTGAGCCTGCCTCCAAGAGCCTACGAATCGACCTTTGAAAAGGAGGAGCACACAGACCTCACTTACGTCAGTATATTTGACGAAGACGAAAGAGTTAACACTACTGGGTTTTCACCTGAATCGCTAGGGCTTGCTGCAACAATTGAAACCGCCACCGAATCAACCACACAAGAGGAGGGGCATCTAATAGCAGGAAGCGTGTTTCAGACATTTTGTAATCGCGTCTCTGAGGTAGCCCAATTCCTTGCCGCCTCTCCTAATCTTCCAGACAGAGAGGTGGCAAAGCTACTAAGGTTGAGTCAAGAAGATTACAGAATTATAAAAGACCTCGCACATCGTGGAGGACACATTCAACGTGCCAGAAGAGCAATTAAGAGAGAATGAGGGGAAAGGTCCAACTGACTTGTCTACTGTATTAAGAGATCTTCCGGAACGCTTCTTTGAGCTGATGACCTCGGGCAGTCAATTAGCAAAGCAGGGAGTAGTAGCAGAAGCACTAGCCAAGTTTGCACAGGCACGAAGCGAAGGCAGCCGGATTCTGAGACGCCTGCTCGAAATCCCAAAAACCAGTAGCGAAATTCAGTGGCAAGTAATCACCCTTCTGTGGGCCTTCAAACTAGTTAAAAGCCTCTTCTTCTGGGCTCTAGCAAGTGCTGAGACTGCAGAATCAGAAGAACTCCGCAGGAACTTCTTATTAGTCGCTGCTGGTGTGCAACTTGTCGGCAAGGATATTTCTTCATCCTTTGTGGCACTGGATCAACACCTTGAAGGTCAAGATAGGGAACTCCTCTACCTCCTAGGTGAGGCAGTCAGCAACTTTCAAGAAAGGCAGCAAATGCTCGAACGAATGTTAAAGGAGCAGGGCATCAATTCTACTGCGATTTTTGGAAACTCCCGCTGAAACTTCGCTAGAAGTAGCTGAAATGCCATTAAAACCGTGTCAGGCAAAGGCTTTTGTGGTCTAACTACAAGTTTAAAGCATTCCAATACATCAAACCTTTGTTAATATATCTTGCGCGGTTGGAGGACCTAAACAATGGCAGATTTCATCATAAAGAAAGCCGTCTCTGATTGGGCTCACAAACGAAAACCGAAACTTAGTGTTTCCAGCGAAACCTACAAGGAACTCAATAAACGAATTGAGGCTCTCCTGAAAGCAGCAGCTGAGCGAGCTGAAGCGAATAAGCGGAAGACAATCATGGCCCATGACCTCTGAGATAGAGTCTAATCTCCAGCAATCGTTACTGGGGTTTCAGGCTCTATTTCCCTATTTTTTTCTAAGGCAACCAATGGATAGTGTAGAGGAACTAGTCTAGTTTCGACGCATACGCAGCAGTGCTGGATACATAAATCTACGGAGAAGCAGATATAGGGATATTATTGTGCACACCACGCCTGTAAGAATGACGCAGAAAAAGAGGATTGTAACTGGCCAACTAAGGGGGCTAGTCAAACGGTATGCGAAGGCGTGAAGGGTTGAGAGGATTGCCAGTGCGATGGGGCTGGCAATGGGTGAAACGAGGACGATAGCTCCTGCACAGACAATAAGCAAACAGGATAGTATGACCATTCCAACCAAGAGGGGTACTGCTGCTGGGTCAAGTCCTATTCCTGAGAGCAAGGAAAGTTGAATGATGGCATCAGCGACATTGACTAGAAGAACCAGCAGCAAAGAAGCAGCGGCACTCCCGAGAAGGGAAGAGGTAAGCCAGCGGAGCCAAGAAGGATGATGCTCTTTCACGCCAAAAAATTCCAGGAATAGTGCATTAAACCGGTAAAGAATATTCGTACGCCGACTGAAAAGAATGATTAAGGAAGCACTGCTAAGAAGGAGGACAGCACCAATCATCAACAAGAAACGTAACGCTAAATCCATTGCTTCTGACCTACCTTTGTTGTAGCATTGCAGTGATTTCCACCTAAAAGCTTGATGGAGGAAATTGGTGAACTGTTTAATAAGGTGAAGTGTTTTATAAGGTTAAATGAGTATTAATGAACCACCTAAGCGGATAGGAGATATACCAGATTGTCCTCGACATTAGAATCGTTGAACCAAGCGCTTGTGGAATTAAATGAAACAGGCAGAGTCCTTGCAAGTCTTGTGGCTACTGATGAGGGTTTCGTGATAGCCTCTGTAGTGAGCGAAGAAGTTGATGAGAATGTCGCTGCCGCTATGAGTAGCTTCGTGCACAACGCGGCACAGCGCGCCCGCGAAGAATTGAAACTGGGTCGTATCCGCGATATCACGATTCGTTGCGAGGAAGGTACACTGGTCTGTAAAGGCGCTACCCTAAGTGATGGCAGACTCGTTGTCCTTGCCGCACTAGTGGCTCGCAACACACGGTTTTTCATGCGTGCAGTTAACAACGCGGTTCGCAAGATTCAAGAGCTACTCCGTAACCTGTATATCTAAGGGTGGTCCTTCTGGATCAGAGACCGGTAGAACAGAACAGACTAGCAGCTTTTACTAGTGCTACTCGAATTTACACCCTCCTAACAGCTATTAAAGGAGAATCAATAATCACTTTCTCTGAGCTTCCTGAATCGGTCCGGAGTCCGGAGTTTCTCTCTACTCTAGAGGAATCAGAACTTTTCCAAAAACTCGATGAACAGCGACTCCAAATCTCCACCGCTGCCAAAGCTCAGCTAGCAATTCGGGCTATCGAGCTAGGGCAATCCCAGAGACCCGTATTAAGCACTCTTAGCTGGCGTGAGTTTGAGGAGTTCATTGCCACAATCTTTTCTCGCCACGGCTTCATCGTCACCCATGGTTTCAGATTCAAGGCAGGGCGCCGCTACGAAATCGACGTAATCGCCGCTCACAAACCTACAATCTTTTGCGTCGATTGTAAGCAATATGGTGTACGGACTGGCAAAGCTTCGCCTCTAAGGACGGCAGTGGAGGACCAACTCCAACGTGTCGAAGCGCTGGCGGCAAACTTTGCCGCACAACAGGCAAAGCTAGGCTGTCTCGGTTGGCAAAGAGTGAAATTCTATCCCCTACTGGTCACAATGCTCCATGAGGACCTCATGTGGCACAATAGAATTCCTTTGGTTCCTGCTGCCCAACTCAACAGATTCATGTTATCCTTTTCGGAATACTCGGATCGCCTACACTGCATCGAGCCTACGTCAGCTCGTCAACAAACTCTTTGAAACACATCAAGGCACAATCTTTAATCAAAGAAAGAAACAACATTCCAATAGCGTACTAACCTGCCAAGAAAGGTGCAATGAAAATGGAACGGTATGTTGAACAACTTGCCAACCAGATGGAACGGCTACACGACCTATTCTATTCGCGAATCTATGATGTCCTTGGTCGAATCTACCAAGAGCTACGCGAAATCCGCGCAACACTCAGCGACATCAACAGCAGTGTGCGAGATCTACGCTAGCTTAAGCTCCTCTCGGTGGATATCATCGAACAGAGCATCCCCTCGATTCAAGGTTCCGAATCCATTCCTCGACACTTGGTGGAAGAGCTTTCAGCGGGTTTTTCCTCAAACCAAGGTGGGTGAGTTTGGTAAGTTTCGTTATGCTAGCTGGCAGAGTCGTGAGCTGATTTTCGCTCAGGGATAATCGCTCAAGAGCAGGCAGGTTGCCGATACTTTCGGGGAGTGAGGTCAGCTGATTTTTATGAAGGGCTAAAATCCTCAGGTTGGCTAAATCTCCAATGGACTCAGGGAGGGATTCTAGCTGGTTGATATGAGCCGCCAAATCCTCGAGGCTCCTAAGTCTCCCAATGTTCCTTGGAAGGCTTTTCAGCTCCACATTCATTAATCCCAACCGTTTCAAGGAGGGAAGGTTCACAGCACTCTCAACTAAGTGTTGAAGGGGGTTTCGTGACAAATCCATCCTCCAAAGCCTTGGTAAATCACCAATGTTATCGGGGAGTACTCTGATTTCATTATTGAACACGTCTAGATTTCCCAGATGCTTGAGATCACCTAGGCTCTCGGGGAGTCTGACAATTTGGTTATCGCGTAGGTAGAGGTTCTGTAAATACTCAAGTTCTCCTATACTTTCGGGGAGGGCCCGTAATCCTTTCCGACACAGGCTTAGCCCAGTAACTCGCTGGTTTTCCTCGGTGAACCCTGACCTGTAAAACGCAATCCCCCTACAAGGGATTGGCGCACCGATTATCCCTTCAAGTTCTCGAAGGACTCGCGCATCAGTTACTACAAGCGCTACTCCATTGTAATCTGTCGTCTGGTCATCGGCTCCCATTTTAACCACCCGTCAGGTATCCATGTAGAATATTATAGCCTTTCTAAACTAGGTCAATGCCTATATGGTAAAGTTTTTTCTTAGCTCTCCAATGAGGGCTGTTGGTGTTGATGATTCAGGATCTAAAGTGTAGATCTGGCTCGTTGTATTGCGCTGCAATGTTGTTCGTTCTGCTTGTTGGCAGCATTGCCATTGCTGGTTCTTTTAGTCAGGCGTGTGTCTTTGATGGCAGAACTCAGCCTTTTTGTCTAATGAAATACCAAGAAAGAGATACTGAACGAAACTATCGGACGCAATCACTTCCCTCCTCCCATCACATCTCTGTACCCTATTATGAGCAGCAGACCTCCTACTGGTGCGGGCCCGCCTCGCTTCAAATGCTCTTTGACTACTACGGTCCCAACATTCGCCAGATTGATATCGCCCGAGTTGCGGGTACACAGTCGTGGGGCACAAACCACCTTGACCTTGTCCGGGCATCCTACTTCAGCTGTCTTAGCACTGATGTTACCACCGAGCAACTTCACGGTTATGCTGAACGCTCTTTTGGCTACCCAACCTATACCCACCAATGGGCTGGCTCTCTTAGTGCAATAGGTGACTCGGTGAAGAACCTCCTCTGCCAAGATATTCCCCTTCTCGTAGCGACTTGGTACTCCAGCAGCCACTCAGCAGGCCACTACAGAGTTATCACCGGGTACAATGACACCACCAACACTTTCTTGATTCATGATCCTTGGTATACTCCGCCCTATCAGGGACCTGATCTGCCCATTAATCAGGGCCTTTTCCTCTCGGACCTTTGGACCCTTTCAGGGTATTGGGGCATGATTATCCAGCCTTGGAATCTCACCGTAAGCGTCAATCCTACACCAGTTACCGCTGGGGGGTCAACCACAATTTCTGCGGTGGTAACCGCTCCTTGTCCTGAACCCTTCACGCTAGACGAGTTCCCTGTGAGTCATGCTAATGCCACACTCCAGCTCCCTCCTGGCTTCACTTTTACGGAAGGGCTTTCCTGTTCGCCCTTCAACTTTACTGAGGGGGTGGCCAGCGTCACCTGGGTTGTCCGAAACCCCCTCACTTTAACCTCATCCAGTGTAGCAGTTAATGTCACCGTTTGTGGAATGGTTAGTAGTTATGGTGCTGTCAATCATGTCTACACTGACATCGTCGGTACTGAAGCTAGCTTAAACGTCTACGCTATCCCCGGCACCGCCCCCCTTGATACTATCTTGGCGGACCCAACATTTCTTCCCATACTGGTTGGCATCACGATTTGTGTGATAGTTGCTCTTGTTATAATTGTAATTTGGGTGAAGCACAAGAAACACTAGTCCATCTAGCTGAGAACCAGTGACATCTTTCTTGATAAGAAACAAATCTTGATTATGACCAAGGAAGAATAGGAAACACTGCAGGGTAGGTGGTTACGCCAACTGGGTCATTGAGTTTGAAGGTCTTGTACTTGTTGTGCGTGGGAGCACCGAAACACACATCAACGGTTCTCTCTGTGACATCAAAGAGCATCGACCAGAGTGTCCCGAACCCATCACGATAAAAGTAGTTACAGAGACCATCAGGGTGGCTCGTGGCGAAGAGCTGTCGAAGGTACTCCTTGCTTATCTTTGGGCGTTTCTCTTGAATCATCTTGGTGATCAGAGATTGGCGGATTTGTGAGTGGGTGATGATACCACAGTTCAGCTTGTTGTGTTTCACCATCTTTGGGAGTTTGAAATGATTCACTGAGAAGACGTAGGGTTCCTGGGCATCACTGTTAGTCTCCTGTACCGCCATGTCACCATCGGCGAATTCAACGAGCGCCGCGCGACCCTTTGAATCAGCTAGGATAATGTTGAAGTGTCCAGACATAGGAGTCGATTGGAGTCGGTCCAACGCTTCCTCAACAGTTTTACACCAGTCTAATAGGGAGCGATTGACCACGCAGAAGGAGAGGCCCTTGTGGTGTAGTGGAACATTGAAGATACCGCCCCCGGTCATGGATGCTAATAATCCGTGTTCGTTGATGCCGTCATACCTTGAGGACAGTGCAATACTGAAGCCAATGTGTGTTGCCTTCCCCTTGACCCGGGTCGTCAGGAGAACCAATTCCTCTTCAGTATACGTCCATTCATATGAGCGTCCCACATAGGTGTGGCCATCACTTGTTATAGATGGGAGGAGGGCAAGTTGGGAGCAGTTGCGCGTCGGTGTTAGGGGGCTGCAGCTGAATCCCCAGAAAGGGAATTTATCAGGTGAAACTCCGAGGCCGTCGGTGAGACCGTGAACCTCTTCGGTGATGCCTGGGCAGTATTCTTCGACGAAATTTTGTAGAGATTCGAAGTCCGTGAATCCTAGTTTCCTAGGAGGTTTGGCGAATTTCATCGCCGCTTTGAAGAAGTTTGCAGTATCTTGGTTTGTTTTGACGAATTGGGCGAGCTGTTGCCCGACTTCGTATGGTGATCCTTCCACGACTACGTGGTAGAATTTCCCCTCGACTATTTCATACTTGGCTTGTCTCATCGCGACGCACTTTCCTCGTGCTAGGGGGGTGCTAGATACGTTATCTTAGGTCACGTAATCTGAATATAAAGGTTCTGGTGCCTGCAAATCGATAATTTAGACTAAATTAAGATTTAAATTAAATTTAAGCGCCATAGAGGGGCGTAAAACTGAGTTTAAAAATAGTTTCAGCCACTCTAAACCTAATTAACGAATACCCACACGGAGCCTTTCAAAGAAGAATTCCCTGATGGATGCCTTTGATATCATGATGGTAGCTTTGAAGTTCAATGAGCGAATAAATCTGCGTGATCTTAATGGGCTTGCTTCACAGTAGCTTGTCAGAACTCTAAGAGTTTCCGCAGTAATAAGATAGGTGTGAGAATACT
>JABXGV010000092.1 GCA_016550485.1 archaeon | reverse complement strand
CGGTGTTGAAGTATCGAGCTGCTTCTGTGCCACTTGTGATGGAGGAAGAGCGGTATCACGGGTTCTATAAGTTATGGAGTCCGACACAAATTGAGCGCGTCAAGGAGCGGTTTCTCATCTTCAGTGCGGATATGGATGGGCACAGCTTCAAGCATCTGGTGGGGTTTCTTTATCCCATCTATTTAGAAGGTCGAAAGTTTTTGGAAGAATATACGTATACCACGGTGCTACCCTATCCGGTTGATTCATCAATAGCCTTCTTGGAGAAGTGGGTTCTTGTGCATATACCTACTGGTTGGGATAGTGTTACAGGAAAACCACCCAGAGTCGTACTCCCGGGAGAATGGTATGAAGAATCTAGAGTGAAGTATCATCCGGTTGTGACGAGGTTCTTTTCCGTCTCGCCTGATAGTCACTCTCTCCAAATCACGGAGGAGGAGCTATTCAAGGGTCAGGATTCACACGCGTTTGAAGTTACTCAGGAACTTCGGCAAAAGCGCTTGGATCTTTGGTCACTGTTTAAACCGCATCCAATTAGAATTAGGCAGCCGAGTCCCTTTTGTGAGAGCCTGAACGCATACAAAGGTCTTCGGAAACAGGTTCGAAAGTTGAAGGCGTTATCCGATAAGAAGCCAAAATTCACGAGTGTATGGGTTTCAGCCCTTCTTGTACCGATGGATGATAGCATAATAGTTCAAGTCGGAGATTTAAGACTGAATCCAAAACTTGCGATGAACACTTTAGAAGTGATATCAGAAGCCCTAAAAGCTGCCAACACTCATTACAAATAGATCCTTTCCCTTCTTTTTCCGTTATTCCCCACCTTTCCCCCCGGTCTAGTTCAACTACCTGAAACTGTGTCTTGATAAGGTGGGCTTTCTTCCAGTGTAACTCGGGTCATTCCGGGTGTAATGCACGATCGGTAGCTGCTCTTAGTTCATGTGGGCGCCACAGGCATGACAGTATTTGGCGTCGGGGGGGTTGGCGGCTTTGCACTTGGGGCAGACGTGTTTCGGCTCTGCCGCTGCGTCGCCGACATCCGAGTAGTGGAGAAGGGAGAAGATGCCGCCGATGAAGATGAGCAGGCCACCGATACCGAAGGTACAGATGCCGGCGAGGATGCCCGAGATGATGAGGTCGATGCCGGCCCATTTGGGTCTGTTCGGGATTGTGCGTACCTGTCTTCGGGCGAAGAGGGTGAAGCCAACCCCGACGAGGCCGGTCAAGAGTGGGAACACGATATTGGCGTATCCGAAGCCTCCTCGGATAAATCCGTACCAAGGGGTCCAGATGTTGAAGAAGTGCAGGATGGCGATGGTGATTAAGAGGGCTCCGCCGATGAAGGCGAGGATGACGCCTATTGAGGATAAGGTTTGTGCCCTTGAGAGATGAGTCATGGATGGAATACCTCCTTCCTAGGGTTTCTATATCGTGAATGCATAAATAGCTAATGGTTCTTCATCGGGTTCGGAGGAACGCGCTCACGCAGACTGGACCACTTGTTTTTCTACTAAATCAAACCGGGATGTTCTCTCTTCACTGGGTTGGGGGTGTTCTCTGCTGCCACTGGTTCCATGTTGTGGTATCGTCGGGGAGGTTTTAGTGTGACGACAGTGTAATGGTTAGGGAATCTGCTTTAGGCTAGTCGGTGTGACTGGATGGTGTTTGTGACTCAGCGGGTTGATTGGGTTTTCCTCGTGCCTGCATCCCTGGTCTTCTTTTCGGGGCTAATCGTGACAAGGCTGGAGTTCCTTATTGTTCACGGGCTGGTGTTCCAGTGGGGGCTGGTGCACATCGTTGGGCACATGTTATGTTTAGCAGGGTTCACGCTGCATGCGTAATGCTTCCCCAATCAATCGGGGCTTCCTTGAGGTGACGCTTATGAGTAGATTCAAAAGAGAATTGTAGAGATATTATAATCGGATAGTGGTTGGGTTGCCATCAGACCTTGATGTCTCGATTGTGGATATTACTGAGGACAGACAGTTTGAGCGATTTCTCTATCGGTGTCTGGCACCCATGCCCTTTAGGAAGTACAGAACGAGACGCAACTACTTGGAGGCAGCCATACCTCAGGGGTTCCGGAAGAAAATCCTCTTCTTCAAGGGGACACCGGTGGGCACGATTGAATTCGCCCCTGCGAATGCCTCCGGTTACCCCATCATGGGTGAGGAGGTGGTTGTGCTTCATTGTCTCTGGGTTCTCCGGAAAGCGAAGGGGTATCGCTTCGGAACCCAGCTCGTCAACGAGATGATCCGCGATTCTCCACGTGCGATTGGGTTGGCGACAATCGGATTGGACCACCACTGGAGTCCTTGGCTCAAAACGAGCCAGATGGAACTCTACGGTTTCAAAACCATTGACTCCATCACGGTTTCTCATAAAACCAAGCACATCGGTGAGCGGTTCACAATCCACCTCATGTGGTTGCCACTCCAAAGTGATAACCCACCGACATGGAACACTACCCAACTCCTACAAGGCATCGACTTCTGCATGGCCAATCCCCTCTACCATCCCCAATCCCTGAAGACCCTCGAACTCCTCCAGCGGTGGTAAACAACCGACCACTGAAGTAGTCCAACAGGAGTAGTAGCTGTTTGTGTATTGGGATATTTGCAATCACTGGTTCAGACAAGGTTTTTTCATCGCGAGTGATTAACATGTAGTGTATCTTGTGTATGGTGTATGAGATGGTGCCTGAAAACAAGACGTTGGGAAGTGATGCGTTATTTGATTTCCTTGTGAAAGGGGCTACTCGCCCAGTTAGTGGATGGAACTTTTCCTACGTAGCGGTGACACAGCGTCTGGTGACGGAGCCGCTCCCATGGAGCTATGCCAGTAACGTGCTACCGAGGCTTCAGTGTGTAGAATCGTTGTTGGATATGGGCACAGGGGGTGGTGAGTTCCTGTCATTGTTACACCCCTTTCCCAAGCACACCTATGCGACCGAAGGGTATGCACCGAATGTGCCCATTGCTCGCCAGCGTCTAGAACCGCTAGGCGTCAAGGTGATCCAAAGTCGAGATGACAATCATCTCCCCTTTGCGGATGATGAGTTTGAACTGGTCATTAATCGCCACGAATGCTATAAGCCTAGTGAGGTCGCCCGAGTACTCACATCCCACGGTCAATTCATCACACAACAAGTGGGCGAACAAAACAACCTTGAACTGAACCAGATGCTAGGGGCGAAGACTGGTTCCAATAATAAGTTTTGGAACGTGGTAACTGCAGTTGAGGAATTAAAAACAGCTGGATTCGTCATCCTTGAGCAGCAGGAGGCTTTCCCAGTCACTCGCTTCTACGACATTGGTGCTGTTGTCTATTACCTGAACGCAGTCTCCTGGCAAATCCCTGGCTTCTCAGTCGAGTCCTTTGCACCGGCACTTCGCCGGATTCACCAGCAAATCCAGCAGCAGGGATACCTTGAAGTTCCGAGCCACAGGTTCCTCATCATTGCATACAAAGAATGAACACGACAAAAACGAAGGTCTTTTCCTTTTTTTCTAGCTTGAATTACACCAAGAATGAAGTAGTCATGGAAGACTTTAGTTAAGGTCTGGCTCTGGCGTGTGCTGCTGCAAGGATTAATAGTATCTGTCCGAGGGCGATGCTGGCAACGAGTGGGACGAGGAGTGTTGGAGTCCACATGATGGGGAGGTCGATGGCGAACAGGATCAGGGCATAGTAGAGGTGGGAGAGGACCTGCCACCCAGCCACGGCGGCAAGGAACTTTCCCTGGGTTCTAGCCGTTACGACGAAGAAGACGACGAGGCTGCCAATCAGCGCAAGGGCTGCGATCCATAGAAGGCTTGGACGGGTAATGATGAAGAGGGCGTCGATGAAGACTTGGTCTAGGACAAAGAAGGTGTAGATCGGGGTGAGTGTCAGCCGGTCTATGGGAGTGGGGGGCTCTGTGGGTTCAGGGTCCTCAGTTCCTGAACTAGGATTCACTGAACCGCACTCCTCCCTGGAGAGGTGGTTCACCTTGGGTTGGTGTTATTCGGGAGTTCTGCACCAATTAGGGGTGGTTCTCTTGCGGCGGATTGCTAGTCCGAGGCCTAGGGCTGTGGCTAGACCTAATGTGATGGCGGCTGCGGGGAAGCCGGGAACAGGGGGCAGTGGTGGTGTTACATCGACGGTGTCGCTGACGACGATGTTGTCGATGGCGAAGGTTTGGTCTTCGCAGTAGATGAGGAAGTAGTAGCAGGAGGAGGAGAGTTGAGTGTCAATGACGTCCTCGTCTGCGGTCCATAAGGGAGTGCCGTTGACATAGACCATGAATTCGCTGCTCGAATCCCGGGTGATGTCGATGGACACCCAGGTGCCAAAGAGGCTGGTGAGAAACGCGGTTTCGATGGTGATAATATTGGAGGAGGCGGTGTTGATGTATTTGCGGAGTTCAATCTGTGAGTTATCTTGGGTGTCTCGGTAGAAGTTGATTTGGAAGCAGGTATCATAGGAATGATAGGGGGTGTATTCGGTGGAGATAAAGTCTACGGCTACAAAGGTGCCGTT
>JABXGV010000091.1 GCA_016550485.1 archaeon | reverse complement strand
GTGCTTAAACTGGTCTGTAAACTCGGTATTTGTATTAATCTTTGTCTAACCTAGTCATCAACAACCAACAGTGTGTCTCGCTCTACACCAAAGACTCGATGATACTATTCCTTGCTTCGAATTTCAAGCTGGCGATAGGAGGGGGTAGATCGCTAGTAGTACTAGGGCTATGGCTAGTACAATTCCACCTGCCAAAAGGAGGGCGCCCTTGCTCTGTGATTCTTCTTGCCAGCGAGAAGAGGCATGTCGTCTAGTATCCCGTGTGACTGGGGGGTTTGTTCCATAACGACGGTAGCTTGCGCCTTGAGTGAAACTGGTACCAACGAGTGCTCCGAAAATGAGCAATATAGCTCCTTCGCAAAAGAGACTCACAATGATATTCCATAGAGTCCATCCGCCGAGGATAAACGGGATAATGATTAACGCCGCAATTGTGAAGATGGCCAAGAATACGATTAGCCGTTTGACGAAATATCTCCATCCCATTGTTGTATCACTAGAAAATATATATCCCGACCTAATAAATCTAAGCAGGAGGGACAGATACTATATATCCAATAGGGTAATCGCTGCTGCAAACATTCCTAATCGCGCCACAACCCACGACGACCCACTTCCAATAAGAAGTACATCCTTCTCTCTAAGGTTGAAGTGTTCAAGTAACGAGATTGCTTCCAATTTAGAGACTTGATGATCTACTGGCATAACTAAGGATTCAGGGTCTGACTCTTGAATTAGAGTCGTCGCTCCACTAGCACCTGCGCGCAATGCCGCATCTCGCTGACGAACTCCATCAGTCACTAAATGAGCCCGATTTCGAAGATGGCAACCAAAATTATACTGGTCCACCGTGAAAGCGCTTTGAGGTAATTTAGCTATCTTTACAAGGACCTGGGCTAGTTCAGCAAGGAATTGATGCCCTTCTCTAGATAATTGATGACCGCGACGCTTAACTGGTTGAATGAAACCTCGCCTGCGTAGGAACTTAACAAGTGATCGGACACTCCCTCCACCTAGCCCCAGCTCATCACCTAATTGGTACCGCCCAATTGGCGCTCCAGTTTCACTGAAAATAAGAAGAGCAGATAACAGATGCCACGACTTAAATTGTGTAGGAGGCCCAGTCCGATCTTCTACATCTAAAGAAGCTACCAGCTTCAGTTTACCAACCTTCCAGTCGTCAAATCGATTTAGATTTTCGCGTCAAATGCTTTTAGTCTTACCATACATACTCAATAGTCGAATATGGCGTTTTGTATGATTGGCGTAACGGATGGCACTAACAAGCCAAAGAGAATGCCATTACTAATCATATGCACAAGCATTAGGGGTAACCCAAGCCAAAGAATGAGGACAAAAGATTGGTTTATAGTGATACTGAAGGCAAAATTCGTAACCAAATCAAAAAATAATGTAGTCAATACTCCAAGCACAGCCGCGGAGAAAGTTAAGCGTTTTCTATCAATGTTACAGGAAACGTTGATGTTTCGACCTGCTATTCCTCCTACAATGCCTGTAAACGTTGTGCAGAAGATGACGGCTAAACCTATGGGTGGAATGAAGGCACCCCACGGGTTCCAAATTTGGTAGATAGTCATTGTAATCAAGCCGACAAGTGCTCCTACTGGAGTTCCAAATAAGAATCCGCTCAGGAATACCATCACCGAGGAAAGTTCTATATTGGGTGTTCCAGACAACACATAGTTACCTCCCAGCCCTGTGGCAGCCAATATTCCTACTAACGCCACCATCCATGCACGGCTTCTTGAGCGAATTTGGGTGCCTTCATTAGTATCTAATCTAATCTGCTCCATCTCATTTCCTCTTATGTATAAAGACCAACAAGACAACTACAACTACTAATGTAGTTATACCAACCAAGAAGAGGGCAGGGAATGTAAAATAACGCGTGGATCTTATGAGCAGTAACCCTAGGTGGTAATCGTTGAAGAAAAAGAACTCGGTGTAAGCCTCCAGTAAGACACCAGTTCTGATATCGTAGATAAGCGTCGTATTCTGGTTACCGTTATCGCCTTGGTGATAGATGTAAGTCTTGGTTGCTATCGATGTCCTTATTTCAAGTTCGCCAGCCATCCAACCAGATACTGACGCAGTGGCTTCTTGATCCACAGCCGCCCAATCTAGATGTGATACTAGACCTGGAAACCAGATGCTACTATTAAACCAAATGCTGAATACTAACTCTATTGCGATTCTTGAATCGTTTGTCAGTAGTGTCAAGTTGCCGATTGTAAACTGGCCATGCACCTCATTATCCTGGATTGCGGCGATTTCAAAGGTGACAGGTCCACTTTTATTGGCTTTCCAATAAGAGCCTGTCCCCCAACCCCACTCGACAACTTGATTTGTGACGTTTGTGATTGTCCATTTAAGGGAAGGCGTCACAAAGGGTGTTGGAGTGACAGCAGATGAATAGGGTACAGCACTCTGTGCAACTACCTGCGTATTACTTCCTAACAAGAGCGCAACAAGACACAAAATACTGCCTGTGAAAACTGTTTTCCGTCTATCCACTTCTTTCACCATAGTTTTCGGCTAATAACAAGTGCGCCTCCGATAACTAAACCAGCTACGCACGCAATTAGAGCTATCCCAACCCACCAATCTGTTCCAGTTGACGGTGGATTACCTGATGTGTGAATGGGTGCACAGTATTTCCACAAGACTTGGTCGGAATCTGAGAGCACATATTGGTCAGCAGCAACAGGGGCCAGCTCGTCATTCACCCAATATTGCCAATAGAAGCCGCTGCCCCCTTCATTATTAGATACGCCATTAATCGAGTCTATGAATAGTCCATCGGAGTATTGCGTGTAGGTGATGTTTGCGGACTGATTGAGTATGTCAAAAACGGTTATGCCCGACAGACCGGTGTAAGATTCTTGGGTGGTATTCCCATAATCAATAATTAATACCGTATTTGTTGCTGTCTCTTTCTCTGGTAATCCTTGGATATGTGATTTCGAAAGTGGTGTACCGCCTTGGGTGAAAAGCAACCCAAAGATGACCAGTGTAATCAGTAGTGCAATTTTTCTTTGCAAAGAAGATCAGCCTCTTATCTTGCAGAGCATAGGATAAAATATCCTACGAGTATTAAAGCCTTGCTCCATTGCCACGTTAACTCCCAAGCGATTCCACCTATGGACGTTTCAAACAAGTTCTCACGAATTGGGCTAAATCGTCAATCTTTACTTGCGTTTCCTCGCCTGAAATCATATCGCGGACATTCACTGCTTCTTTGGCCAATTCACGAGGTCCAACAATTACAGCAAGGGGAATCTTTCGTTTACCCGCATCATCTAGATGTTTGGATAAAGACCAAGGAAATCCATTGAAAAGCGTGGAGATTCCCGATTGGCGTAGACGAGTCGCTATTTGGCGACATGTTGTTAGTTGGTTCTTTGAAACAGGAGCAAGATAAACTGAAGCCGGTGGATTTATCGGTGGAAGAATGCCTTTCTCCTCGGCAAGAGCTAGGATGACAGTTTCTCCAAATCCAAAACCTGTTCCAGGGAGCCGTTGTCCTCCAAAAATATCGACAAGGTCATCGTAGCGACCACCGCCAGCAATGGCGCGAGGTATGTTAGCACCTCTGTCCCAAGCCTCAAAAACAATTCCTGTGTAGTAGTCTAGCCCACGGGCGATGCTCGCATCAATTTCACAACAATCAGTAATTTCTAGTTCTTCTAGGTACAAAGCCAGTTGGCGGAGAGGCTCAAGGCTCTGTTGAGTTTCAGCGTCAAGGTCCAGTTCATCCATCGATTTAAGGAATTCTTTTGGTTCTCCGCTAATAGAAGAGAACTCGAATAGCTTCATGGCTAAATCTTTGGAAACACCAATCTCTCCTAATGCATTAATCATCGCTTCTTGAATGATACGGGGTAGATTTTCAGCCAATTCTCGTATCTTCTTTCTGCGCGGCAATTCACCAAGAGCTTCTTTATTACCCTGAGCATAGCGACGTAGCAAGAGCGCAATTTCTGTCACATTCTTCGCAGGTAATTTCTGTTCACGAAGCCGAGACTCTATTTGTTCCTGCATGATCTTGTCCCGGCGATCCAGTGTTCGGATAATTCCAACGAAATCTCTAAGCCCAAGGGACTCGATGTAACTCTGCATAAGACGGCGGTCATTAATACGAATGACGAAATCCTTTGTATTAAAACCGATAGCCTTGATGATGCTAGCAAGTACATCAATTACCTCAGCGTCAGCGGCCACATCTTCAACCCCTAGGATATCAACATTGAGCTGCCAAAACTCCTTCACCCGCCCCCGTTGCTGAGTTTCATCACGGAATACACGAGATACAGAGAACCACCTAATGGGCCGCGAGTAATACTGCTGCTGTGCCGCTAGCATGCGAGCGAGAGATGGAGTGGTCTCAGGGCGAAGCACAAGCTCTCGCTCCTTGCGGTCGGTCACTCTGAACGACTCCTCTATTAAACCTGCACCTGACTTTAGCTGATACAATTTCAAAGGCTCGACTGTTGGGCATTCGTACTCCTGATACCCATACAACTTGGGGATTCTTCGGAAAACATCTAGGATTCTCGCGATTTTTCCATATAGTTCCGGAAAGAAGTCCCGGAAACCACCAACCGCTAAATCCCTGCCTCGCTTTTCGCTTGCCATATTGAACACCATTAGGACATCAGTGTACAATGGGTAGTAGTAAAAGTGGTGCCGGGACTGGGATTTGAACCCGGACCTAAAGCTCCACAGGCTTCAATGCTACCATTGCGCCTGGTGCTTACCAGTTTACACCGACGGTGCCAGCTCCTGAGTGGAGCCAGCTATCCCGGCATAGATGCGTCCCAGCACGGATTCACGTTGAGGAGAATTCTCACACAAAAAGCTTTCCTCTACATCTTGTATGCACTTGGCTGATTAGGTGTCACTTGAACTAGTAGATGGCGCCTGAGAGCCGCTTTGCTAGAGTGGCGATGGATTAACTGATGTCGATGTTATCACTGGGGAAACCAAGTGTTGTAAGAACTTCTCTGATCCTGTTACGGTGATCTCCCATTAGAAGAATTATGCCATCCTTGGCACTTCCACCACAGGCAAGCCGATTCTTCAGCTTGGTGACTAATTCAGACAGGGATATCTCTCGGTTATCAATACCTGAAACCAGAGTTACCTCTCTGCCCCATTTCCTTTTCTCTACGTGCACCTTTATCCGCTGTTCGCTTTTAGCTAGTTCTTGGCAGCGGCAGATGTCTTTAGGTAGACTACAAGTAGGACAAATCTCGTCGGACATGTTTAACCTCAATCAATGGGTGGTAGGAGTTTAGGCTTTGACCTATAAAAGCTTACGCTAAGGGTTGAAAGCGTTGAGGATGTGAGGTTTGGTTAAAATATGGCGTTGTGGGTGTTTGCCGGGTCTCTGTATCTGGTCTGAATTTTGGGCTTCTAGGAAGGTTGGAGTTTCTTGACTATCTGTGGGCGTACTTTCATCATTATCCGGGCTCCACAGGATGGGCATTTCGAGCTGGGAAGTATAGTCGCAAATGGTTTTCCACAAACAACACAACGGTTTGTGGGTTGCATGCTAGCGATAGGTGTTGAGCAGTAAGGACATACAAGTTCCTTGCCGCATTTTGTGCATCTGAACGTCAATATTGGCTCCTCTAGTAGTTTCTTTGATGGCTAGGTGCCTCTTTGTGTCACCTAATAAGTCTTATTGTGTTCTCGGTCTGGGCTAGGGTGGTAGAGGGAAAGTGAGAAGAGCAATAGTGACGAAAATGCTGCCGATGATAAGGAACATTAGGAAGAACATTATGATTTGTTTTTCTTTTCGTTTCACTATTACTCACCTAGCGGAGGTAGTGTTCCGGTGGCCAGGAGCTTGCCAAGACGGCGAAGGGTCGGGAGTCCACGGACTTCGTGGGTAAAAAGGGGGACCTCTGTGATGGTGAAATCGTCATAGATGTCTCTTATTTGAGCCAAGTATTTCTCTTGCATGTCTTTCCGTGCTTTGCAAAACTTGCAGTCGAGGACCTCGGGGAATACCATGTTTGTGATGATATGGCTACTTGGAATTTGGAACTCGTAGAGTGCTTGGAGAAGTCGTTCTGTTTCAGCCACTGCCATTGCTTCTGGAATCATGACGATTACAAAGCGAGTGCGTTCAGGATCGCTTAACTCAATACGCGCTGCGGAAATGGTTTCCTTTAGCTTCTCCATTTGTTCAAGGGAGTTGTCTTGTTCGGAATCGCCACGACCAAAAGCAGCTTTAATCCTTCCAAAGATATTACCCATGCGCAAACGAAACTTGATGAGTTTCCCGAAGAAGCTATCTAGCATCTCTGGAAGGCCTAGTAATCGAAGCGTATGTCCAGTGGGGGCTGTGTCGAACACCACAAGGTCGTATTCGCACTCTTGTATGTATTCGAGGACTTTTGAGAAGGCTAGGGCCTCGTCTGCACCAGGGGCGGTAATGTCTGATAAATCACCAAGCCCCATCATATCCATTCCACCCATTTCTTCCATATCTGGTTGTTGAGCCATCTGCTGGTATTCGGCATAGGCTTTCCTTGGGTCAATCTCAAGCCCGTAAAGATTCTTCACACCTTTGATTTGAACTGCCTCGCCGCCGCTGAGATTTTGGGCGAAGCTATCGCCAAGGCTATGTGCCGGGTCAGTGCTTAATACAAGTGTCTCTCGACCGTGTTCAGCTGCCCAAAGGGATGCAGCGGCTGCGTTACTTGTTTTACCTACGCCTCCTTTACCACCAAACAATAGGAAGCGTAAGGTGTCTTTCTCAAAGAGTTCTGCTAGTGTCATGGTCGTAATCTCCATCCACAGAATCAATTGTAGTAACACTTTATTCTTGTGCTCTTGTGTAATATCAGGGTGGAATGGGTGTCATGAACCCACTGACGAGAAGCAGTGTATAGAAGGTGATGAGAAAAACCGCAACCACCGCGACGATGCCTACTAGAATTATAGAGTAGCGCATTCTAACAAGACCACCAATTAGTGACAAGAACATAACGACTAGAAGTACGAGAAAAGTAATTATCGCATCCCAAGTCGGGAAGAACGCAATCGTCCCTAGGACAAGAAACCACGGGTAAAGCCCTACTGTACTTGCAAGTAAGAGATAGCCCAAAATCCCAACGAAAACTACAAATAAAATAGTCGCGGTAGGATCAGTTAATTCTGTAGGTTGAACTTTATCATCTTGTTTGTCAGTTTTAGCGGTCATAGAAAATCAACCTTCTGACCCCTTGTAAATCACTAGGCAGATAGGCAGATTAGCCTTCGCCCATTGCTCATATTTGTCCTCATATTTAATACCATAATCTCGTTGTCCCTTGTTTCCTAGAACAAGAAATAGTGTGTGTGGGACTGCTTGTTTGTAGAATCCAAGAAGCCACCGGTCAGTCCTATGAAGGAGTTTCTGAGCTAGCTCAAGGGGTGGACGCGTTGAATGTTGTTGAAGAAGCTTATCATAATCTAGAAAGTGGATGAGAAGCAGATCTGATCTGTTTAATAGTTTCGCTGTCTCAATGTAGACTCGCATATCAGTGTCAGCGGGTGTGAATGTAGCGGTTCCCGCTGTGCTACGCTGCTCTTCTCTATCTACAACAACGGCGGTTTTTCCTTGTTGAACTATAAACGAAAATAGGTTGAATGGCTCCTCTAGATTCCCATAGATTAGCTCTTTTGTAACGTTGGCAGCGTAACCATTCGTAGTCTCTAGAGCGAGCATTGTCTTGCTTTCTTTTAAAAGGAATTGAGGTTTGTGCATCGCAACCTCAAGTAGCCCAAAGTTATCTAGGTGAACAATAACAACGTGGTTGCAAGGACTGTAACGGGTCAAATCTATACCTGGAGATAGATTTGATGGCGCTGGCAAACCTAGTCGATTTAGGATGGTCGAAGCCATCTGAATCAGACTACCCTGAATAGTCTCTAATGACACAATCTTTCCCCACTGTAGAAACGGCTAATCACTAAACTGGATTTAGCTTGAACTCATTTAAGGTTTTGCTGAAGACGTTGATGTTCTTACCAAGTAATCCTTCTAAATTGGTGTCAGGATTAAGACAAAAACAAAGGCTTGCATAAGTAAAATCATCACACCTTCGAAAATATCTACACGCTGATCGTCAGTCATGGCTCGTTTCAAGAACCATAGACTACCTGCTGCTGTCGCGAACTGTAGAAGAACCTCTGCTTTGAGGGGTAAACCACCGAAGGGGAATAACGCAAGTGAAACCCCGCCGACGATGAGCAGAAGCACTTGAGTTGTACCCCCTAGAGTGTTTCCTATGGCAATACCCGCCTTGTCCTTTGCCGCAGCAATCAGTGCAATGCCGTGTTCTGGGACAGCACCAGCCGCCCCTATAATCATAGCCATTATTGCAATTTGTTGATCCCCGACTATACCGTATGCGTCGAAAGGAATGTGGAGGAAAATCCGCTCAATAGCGTCAGTTAGGATATAACCTGCGATGAAAATACCGATAAAACCGATAATCGCGAGTATCACAGATGTTCGTTTCCCGCGGTGCGGTTGAGCGATTTCACTGGAACGCGGAGCCTTCTTTGATATCGAATATGCTGCGTAGATAATATAGGAGATTACCATCATCAAACCTGCTATTGCGGGGAATGGAATACTCTCAAAGGGGGTGCCACTTTCAATGGCAGCGATGTAGTGGAGTAAGCCTAGTGCAAAGAGCAGGGCCATTGCTACAATCGTCCATCTAATGAGGTCTGCGTCGTCTTTTATGACTTCAGCTGGCACTTTAAGCAGCCCTTCTTTACGTGCAGCGACTACCACGACAAATCCAAGGAGGAGGATGTTAAATCCAGCTGCCATTACCACACTAAGGACAGCAATTTCAACCAACTTCATTTGAGCTGTGGCGAGACCTCGCATGGCTGTGAGAGCGCTAATCACTGCCTCTGGGGTGTTACTGGCTAAGCTGGAAAGGACGCCGATTGTGTATGCGCTGATCCCCGCGTAGATACCTAGGGTTTCTAGGCCATCAATAGCCCAATGTGACGCGCGAAAAGTTAACCAAAGCGAGAAACTCATTCCTGCTATGATAAGTAAGATAACGTTGGTACTGAGGAAGAGAAGCGTTATGATGTAGAACGCTAATAGCGCTACTGCAAAAGCAACTTCTTTTTTCGATACGTGAAAGACTTTGTGCAGTTCTTCATCAGCGACTTCAATTCGGCTTTTAGAGGAGATTTTGTCTGCTGTCATTTCCAAGCCTGCTATAACATCAGTTTGTGATTGAATCTAATGTGAGTTCGCCGTTTGAATTGCCATCAGAAGAGCGTCTTCGCCGTCACGATAGTAGGATCGGATAGTACGAATTTGGCTGAACTTCAGCTTGCCATAAATGGCGATGGCCGGAGTATTGGATACACGTACTTCTAATATAACTTCCTTTGCATCATAGCATTCCGCCATGGCGTTAATCGCGCGAGTTATCAGCTCGGTGCCCACGCCTCGCCGTCGGTATTGAGGCAACACTGTCACGCTGACTATGTGCCCTTTCCTAACCCAACTTATGCTAAAATTAGAGATACCACCCTCCATTCGACACATTATGTACCCTATGAGCTTACCCTCTGATTCAGCGACAAAGAAGGATTCAGGGAATTTATTGAGGAGGTCTCTGAAGAAGAATTCAGGATAATTCTCTGGTAAGGTTTCTAGATTAATCTGCATAACCTGCAGAATATCCGCGGCATCCGCTCTTCTGAATGTGAAGCTCCGCAACTGAGTCATAGGAATCAGTATATTCAGAATTCGCTGATTCACCTAAAAATCTACCTTCAAAATCCTCGAAAGGAAGGTGTCGGTTTGGAAAACTTTATGAGTAATATCCACAGCTGGGCTCCTAATTGTGTGTCGGTGAATTAATGTGCTCGAAGAGAACGGTCCATCAGGCTCGAATCAACAGCCTGAATCATCAGAAGAACCCAAAAGAATGGCTTCAGGTCTCGATACAGTTCTTCTAGAACTCCGCGACATTGTCAAGGAAGAGTTCACCGTCACCCATGTCTATGTCGACCCACGTGATAATATACCCCGTTTCATCATAGAAAAGGACGCGCAAATCAAAGAACGTTCCGCGCGCCTAGCTGAGCGCCTGAAACCTTACAAGGTGCTCGCTGCCTTTCGTCGGATGGAAATCTTTGAGGGAACAGGTGAATACGAGACTGTCATTATTCTAGTACCAGCACCTCCACCGCGAAAGAAAGGCAGTTATCGTGTTAGCTTAGCACTCTTCATAGCAACAGTTGTAACAGTTCTCATCGCTGGTTGGTCTTTCGCTAGCAGCCCCGCTCAACTATTCGTCCTGGGCTTTCCTTCAAATCCTTTCCCAATAATAGTTATTACATTTCTTTATGCTGCAGCTATACTATCAATAATCGGAATCCATGAATTGGGTCATGTCTTCTCTAGCCACAGCCACGGAATGGAAACCTCCCTCCCTTACTTCATCCCAGGTCTTTTCTACGGAACCTTTGGAGCTGTTATCCTTCAACGAACACCTCCTCCTACACGAGATAGTCTCTTCGACCTCGGTATTAGTGGTCCTGTTGTAGGATTCCTAATCGCATGTGTAGCTGTTGTCGTTGGGTTAATGCTTAGCCCTCCAGTCACACCTGAATTGCAAAGTTATTTGGCAACACTGGGCCTTGGGTTATCAAGCATTCCAGACCCTCTATTAATCACTTTCATCACTGACCTTATGGGCATCAGTGGCAGCGTTCTAGCGCATCCTATCTTCATCGCGGGGTGGCTTGGTTTCATAATTACTGGGCTGAATTATTGTCCAATAGGGCAGCTTGATGGTGGTCATGTCTCCCGTGCGTTGTTTGGTCACAAGTACCACAAAATCGTGTCTTACATCGCCGTTTTCATCCTAATTTTGGCAGGGCAAATATTCATGGCAATTATTGCTTTCTTTCTATTCTACGGTCGACACCCGGGTCCTATTGATGATGTTTCCCCTCTCAGCACAGGCAGAAAAATCGTTGGCCTCCTCTCTTTTCTACTGCCAATTCTTCTAATCCCTCCAGTCACTATATTTTAATGGAACGGGTAATATCGTCTAGTTATACTCGGTATCAAGTTGCTGAGGGAAGAACCTGAGTACCGTGAGGCATTGCCCAGACTGTGGCGCTTCGTCCCATTTCCTTAAAAGCCGCTTGGAGAGCGTCGTTAGCAGTCTTGAATGGTGTCATGTAATAATATTCTTGTGTTTCTTTCGGATCAAGGGCTGAAACTAGGAAGAGCTTCACTCGTGCCGCTGCTTGGGCAACATAGAATATTTTGTGTCCTCCCATAATGAAATTGTTCTGAACTTGCCGGGTTAGCTCCTCTAGTGAGCGGTATTTGTGAGCCCATTCTTCGAAGACCTTGTGTCCTATTCCCTCACGGCATTCAAGCAGGCTAATGATGATACCACCATCACGAACAGCACCGAGCGCATGGACCTGTGCTTTCGTGGCCTGATACAAGTCAATGTCTTTCGGGTATCCTGAACTGGTGATGACAATATCTGCCTTTTCTTTAACAGGAACGCGTCCCATCTTGTCCACCTGGCTGACCCCTTTCATGAATGCTTGCTCAAGGTCACCAGCAAAGGCCGCAACAACTTCTTTTTGCGAGTTGCGGACGAAGTTAACAATGAAATCAACCCGGGCAAGGCGGGCAGCTTCCATCATATCTAGGTGAATTGGATTACCCTCGAGATTTCCTGTTATGGCTTTTGGATGTGTTAGCATTCCATGGTTCTTGTTAATTGTTTGACGTCCACTGACAGCTGGGAGGACGCTCTTACGTCCACCACCGAAGCCGGCGTAGTAGTGGTATCCGACGTCGCCAGTTAGTATGTGTAGGTCGGCGTCGTGGAAGGTTCGGTTGATTTCCACTTCGGTTCCGTAGGATGTCTTTCCAACAGGAACCAAATCAGCGCTATCGCAGTCGTGTACTTCAATCTTCAATGATTGGCAACTAACGTCACACAAAAGTTTCTCCTGTTCCTCTGCCGTGGTGGCACGATGTGTTCCTGTACCAAAGACAATTGTGATGTCTTCTTCCTTGATACCAGCCTTCTGCAGTTGCTCGAGTAAGGGGTTTACTAGAATTGAACAAGGCAGACCTCGTGTGTGGTCGTCGACAACAATCGCAACTGTTTGATTCCCTTCCGAGATATCTGTCAATAGCGGTGTACCAATTGGATTCAAGACCGCCTTTCTGACCGCTTGGGCAGGATTAGATACCCCTGAGACAGGCTTGGCGTCTAAAATTCCTAACAGGTTTCGTTCTGGAATATCTAGCTGTATTTCGTCTGAGCCATAGGGAAACTTGACCTTGGTCACATTATCACACTCTCAAAGCTTGGTTCTTTTAGGAATGCAACATTTTGGGTCTACAAAAGAATTCTGTTTGCTTAAGTCTTTAGATGTTATTATATTGCTATTCTGCTTTCCTCTCGGTAAAACCTTCACAAACGATTGAGGTAAGAAGGAATATCGCAATAAGAAATACGATGAAGAATACGCCTCCTGGGAGAATCAGGATTAATGTAATGAATCCCAGATATCTAATGCTGCCGACGACCTTCGCGAGCACATTACTTTCTGGAACAGGGTTCGGGTCAACTGATGGGTTGTTGTCACCCTTTGTTGTGAACTGAAGTACTCCTCCTGAATACCCAATTGCGACTATTCTGTGAACCACAGGAACATCACTCATTGAACTTCGAAAGATGATGATGTCTCCAACTTGTAGACTTTCAGGCTCGACCCTTCGTACGACAACGAGGTCGCCGCGGTAAAGAGTGGGTTCCATTGACTCTGACTCTACTGCAAGTAGTGGCGTTGCTGTGCCTAGATAGAGCTGGAGTCCAATGGAGAAACCCCAGACTAGTACTATGCCGATAACAAAAAACACAATGGTTTCGGTTAATTCGCGTTTTCTGCTTTTGCCACTGCTCATATTTTACCCCATATATTCTTCTAACCTTTAAGTGATACAATCAGCTTAAATTCTATCCTCCTGCGACAACACACAGAACAATTTTAATGCGGTTTCCTTACTAAAGTTGAGTGGCGTCTGTTATGCATCATATACTAAAAATTCTCAGAGGAATACATGACGAAGCTTTACACCGTACTTTCCTCCGCTACGGGAAAGGCGACTACGACGGGCCTGCAGCTGAAATATCAGTCACCAAAGCAGGGAAAGTAAAGGTGAAGTCAAACTACCAATTTCAAGACTTCTTTGGCTCAATTCTACTGAAACTAGTTCCAACCGAATTCCTTAGCGTTTCGGGAGTTATACTAGGGTACGAACCCCTAGATGATGCTGTTTATTCAACTGGAATAACAGTAGTGCCCTTTACTAGAAAAAAGAGAACCCAGCTCTACCAGACCGCATTATCTGGGACCTACGCAAAGAACAATCTGATCTCCCTCTATGAGCAGATTGGTGAGGTCGCTTTTCTTTTCTGCAATCTTTCTGCAGAGACTGGCTGGGCCCATAAATCTAAGACAAAACTCCCCTCAGCACGGAAGGAAATTCCTTTAGAAGACCAGCTAAAGTTCAGCAGCACCAAAATTCCCGCGGGATCAAACTTCTTAGAGGAATTGTTACCACTATTAGTCCCTGATTTTAAAGAAAATATCCCTGCCTACTTCTCTTCTCTAAGACTTGTCAACTTGTACTTAATTGACGAATTAGTATTTCCTGACAACCGTGAACAACTATCATCAACAGAGCTTCGACTGAAAACGAAACGTAGAGGGCGACTTCATCGTGCTCTCATTATCGATGATATGGATTTTCAACGAGAACACACATTTATCGCCTAACAAGCATCACAACCAAAAACAATAAAACCAGTTAGGCTCTCTCCCTCAGGGCAAGGTGAATAAGTAATGCAATGGGCTCCATTTCTTCCATATTATCCTGTTTATGGTCTACTTCTACTTCTTTGTGCAGCGCTCATTGGAATTTGGCTTGTGTTTCATGTTGAGAAGTCACGCCAGCTATCTTGGCTAAAACTAGTTGTAGCTATACTCCTGATTGCCCTATCTAGCAGTCTAGGGCTCCAGCTTATCCTGGTTGCAGCTGGCGCATAAGGCATCTAACACTAACTTGTTGCCTTCTGAAGGAATTGGACTGAGTTTTTTACACACTAGTTTGCAGAAATCGTCAAGGGCGAGTTCAAATTCTAGAAGAGTGGAATCTTTCCATCAATAATCAAGTCTTGAAGTGTGCTCACGCTAGCGATCTCAGCGTCAACAATTGCAGCAACATTATCACGCACTGATTTCCAAGAAGCACCGTCTGCAACAACTAATTCAGCTGATGCAACAAGAGGCTGATCTAATGGGTGCCCTATTCGGCTGAGGATTTTAACGTAAGCTTCTGAGACTCCCGCTTCCTCTTTTATAATGCGCTCTGCAGCACGTTGAGCCAAAACGTTGTACAGTTTACCACTATGATTAACTGGGTTCTTACCAGCAGTAGCTTCTAGGCTCATTGGTCTGCATGGTGTGATAAGGCCGTTTCCTCGGTTACCGCGACCAACTCCAGCGTCGTCACCCATCTCAGCTGATGTTCCAGTGATAGTGAGGTAAAACAAGTTCTCTCTGGGTCGGTCTGCTGTGTTAATCTCGGCTAAAACCTCTCGGTCTGTTAGCTTCACAGCTTGGTCGATTGTTGCATTTTTGATATCGGTGATTACGCCTGCGTAGTGATCCTTGTCTTGGGTGTACTTGGCAATGATAGCAGCAGCTACAGTGAGCTGTATTTTGTTATCAGTGCGGAGACCCATGACTTTGATATCTTCGCCTACCTCAGGATGTTTTCGCTTGAACTTGTCAGAGTTGAGTAGTTTTTCAGTCTGGAAGACTATTTGCTCAGTTTCGGAGAGGGGTGCAAATCCAACGCCAAAGCTAGTATCATTTGCTCGAGGGATTGCCTCACCAGCGCCATCGAAAACAGTGGTAAGATCCGCAGAACCTGATTTTATGCGGTAGTCCATTAATACATGCTGCAGGGGATCAAGGTTTCTTAGTGTATCTTTCAATGTATGCTTGATGGAGTCTAGTGCAATTTTCCCATAAGGGACGTAGGTTATTGTACCATCTTTGTCTAGGACTTCTGTTGTAGCTCGTCCGACAACGCAGATATAGATTGGCTCAAGCATTTCGCCGCCCCCAAACTCGACTCGGGCTCGCCCTCCTGCAAGAGCTCCCTTATCGACGTTCATATGAAAAATCCGACCAAACTGGCTCTTGTAGTAGCGGCAAAGGTTACGCCCAGTTTCTTCGACAATAGCATCTAATAGAGTATCTGGGTGGCCAACACCTTTCCTTTCAACGATTTCTAGAGGTTGTTTTTCAATCGGTGGCACTGATGCCTTTTCAACTTGAATATTTCTTGGCATAGTTTTCATCTCTAGGGAAACGAGGTCTCAACTTTCCCCTTTTTTAAGAATTCCTGCTTGGCTATTCAGAAAATTACTCAGACGTATATTGCATTCACGCAATATGCATAAAGTCACAGGATTCCAATCAGCGCGAAGCCTAATTTCTAGTGTCTTTCTTCAGTTCTTATACACTCTAAGAAGATGCGAAGTCCTTCTCGCGAGAACTAAAGAAATCTTAGGTAACAGTGTTGAGTGTTGCCAGTCGCCATAACATTTAAGCTCGATTGTACCGTCTTCTAGATGCCCAACCTTGTGATTATTACTTAGGATAGCGAAAATTTACAAGTGGAGTGACTAGGGCTTGAGCCGATTTTCTGAGGAAGAAGAAATACGTGCCGCTGCTCGGCGTATCGCAGCCGAATTTGAAGCGACTTATGGAACTCTTGAAGAGAAGGTCAATAGAGTTCCTGACGAAGCTGCGGCAGCGATTGCTGAGAAATGCGGAGTTCATATGGAAGTAGCTCGAGTTGCTTATCGCATTCTATTAGATGGTACAATTCCTAAAGCAGAACATTGCTGTTCTGCCCTCATGAAAGAATTTACGCGTCGAGAAGAGAGAGGAAATCCCGTTCCAGATATAGCCTCGTACATCAGAGCCATCGCCATAAGAGAAGGTCAATGGGTTGAGTATCTCTACAGGCAGTTAGGTAAGGAGCTACACGCGGATAATAAAGACTTAGAAAATCGGTACCTCGCGGTTAGAGATGAAGTTGAACCGGCAAGCGAACACATCATCTCCGTGATAAGGCAGCGTAGAAAGATTGGTGAATTATTTTTCAAATCTCTAATTTCACGCTGGATTAATGATCATGAAGATTCAACAATTGCAGATGCAATACTAGCAATTATTGGTGGATTAAGAAGGCTTCCTGTCGACGCGATTAGTAGAGTTACTGACGGAGTTCGTGCCGCGTTATTAATGAAGTTTCGACGGTACGAAAAATTCCTCCTAAAATCTGATGAGTCAAGAGTAATAGGCCAATACATAGAAGATCTTCGTGTAGTCATTAGAGAAGTTCAGAAGCCTTTGGATAAGGTTTCTGAGTTGACTGCAGAGGAAATTCTCGTTGAAGCAATTCCTCCCCCGCAGGCTCCAATCGATGATAGGGTTTCGTCTTCCATTGGCTTTGTACATTCCGCATTCCCTACTCAACCCAGAGTAGGGCCACCTTTAGAGTCACCGCTAGATTTGCTTGAGCGTGATGTTTGGTTAGCTGCAATGCAGGATCCTCACAGGCGCGCCAAGTTTCTCCAAGGTACTATCAAATCTGTTACTGGTATTCTTCTCGAAAAAGGTGCACCGCTAGAAAGATTAGGTACAATTATCCTTTTTGAACTTGATCAGAGATTTACTTGGAATCGTTCAAAAAGGACTGAAGTGCGGAGAGAATTAGCTGAAATCTATGAAATTGCTGGTGAGGATTATCGTATGCAAATAGAGAACTATCTGCTAGAGAAGATATTAACCAAGATACCGCAATTACGTACTGGCTCAGGACCAGTTGACGCTGAGGAATAACCCGATGAGTGAACAGAATCCTCCTTTACTTTGGGTCTTGGATTTCATTGCCCCCTCTTTCCAAGTACTCGGTCAAGAGTCTACTTTGACAGGTGATTTACTAATAGCCTCGCGCCAACTGTGGAATCTACTTCACGGAGAAGAGGTATTATCTATATTTATTGGACCAGGTGTTGTAAAGGGTCATGTCTTCATAAAGGGGCACCAAGTCGATGTAGAGTTCCTAGTTGGTGCAGCAGTCTTCAATCCAACTGAAATGCGACCGGGGGAGCCAGTTCCATTACTTGATATACTCTATCCTGAGGTTTTGGATCCTCTTGAGAAGACGACATCAGAACAGGTACAGAAAATCCTTCGAAGCCTTGTTATAAGAAAAGGCTCTGTTTCCGACCCTCATCGAATTATAACACAGGTTTCCGGAAGCGAATTACCTCGAACACTCGTCGCTGAGGAATATATGGTAACTCAAAAGATATCTTTCATATCTGGGATGAATAAGGCACGTTTCTTGTTAGGTGGTCAAAAAAATAGACTTTATGTTCCCTTCAAGGATGCGCTACAACGTGGGAGCTACAATGACACCTCAAAAATATGGACTTTCCGAATTGATAAGAAGAACTTCGAGCCGTTCAAACCGTTCCCATTTAGTGAGTGGATTGTTATTGAAATGCAATCGGATTTCACCGGGTCATCAAGTGATGCTAGTAGTCTCGTTGATGAAGAGTACGCTTATGTTCTAAAATATCTAACTGGAAACCAGGAATATTTCATCTTCTAGTTACCTCATCCTGATGATAAAATCCGCGATTTCAGTACCATCAATATCAATACCTCAGGCATGTACAAACCGCTTCAAAGAACCCAGATTCTTACGTCATCTTGAAATGATAATCTTCAATTCCTTTTGTATGGGTTTTCGATTGACGCGGCAGTCCGGTCTGCACTATCAGATAATTCATAGCGTTCTAGGGTTTCAGCTACACGCTTGATTCCACTCAATAAATGGACTTGATTGTCCAAGAAACTGAAGATGTCTCCTGGATAAATAAACAACTCGTATTCCTTGAGGAAGAAGGTGTTTATCTGAGATGGAGTCAAGCCGCGATAGCGTAGCTCTAAAACCTCAAGGGACACATTCCATTGACCATGATTGCAGAAGGGGCTTTCCTTGCATTTACAATTGAAGAATCGTTGGGTCCATTTAGCTACAAGCTGAAGTATCCAGCGAGGAAGGTTTTTCAAACGTCTCCCGCGTCTTGTGCTCATCAAATCTAAAACAGGACCCGAGAAAAGACGTGTAGCGAATCGAGTTCTAAAGATGCGCTCAATCTCGCTTTGAAGTTTTGGGGAAAGGTAAACATTACTTAATGGCTCAAGTCTGACTGAAAGAAGATCTGCTGTATCTTGTTGGAATTCTTGGATTGCAGCGACATTTGATGCTGAGAAATAGGATATGGCAGCAGCACGACCAAGCTCTGTTGGCATAACTTTATCGCCAACCTGTGTAGCTAGAGAATGCTGCTTCAGGAAGCGTAGGGCTTCCTTAAACGAAATGGTAGGTGAGAGGAGACGAGAATATGTTTGATCAAGTTGTCTAAGTGAAATCGAATCGAAGCAAGACAACGTTGCTAGTAGCTGATCCACGGATTGTTCAAAAGGTGCTTCAGGCCTTACATCCTCGATAGGTTTACTCAGTAAATCTAAAGCAACTTCTTCTTCACTCTTGGGCGAATCACCAAAATATCTACGACCGATCTCAGCCAGTAACACAGCTTTACCACTATCATGTTTCCCAAGACGACCAGCGCGTCCTAGCATTTGAGTGAACTCTCCAACACTAAGAGTTTGTGTTCCCATCATCAAACTTTGGAAAATTACAGTGCTAGCTGGGAAATCAACACCTGCAGCCAAAGCTGCTGTAGTTACAACTGCTGCTATTTCTCCTTCTGCAAAGGATTGCTCGATTTTGTGGCGCTGGATGTACGTCATTCCAGCGTGGTAGGCTTTGGCTGGTATCCTCTGCTTTCTTAGTTCCTTGGCAATTGTATGGCAGTTACGTCGTGAATTAGTAAACACGATGGTTTGCCCACTAAACCCATACGAGCTCTTATTCTTAAATTCAGATTTAGTGATGTCTGAGATCATTCGAAGTTTATCCAACTCGGTTAAAACGAGAATTAAATGTCTCTGTAATGGGACTGGGCGTCCCCGTAATATTACTGGATGCAATTCCAGTTCCTGACCTAATTCTCTAGGATTGCCAACAGTTGCAGAAAGTGCAACTACCTGAGCTTTAGGAAAGAGAGTTCGGAGCCTACCAAGTAGGCCATCTAGCTCAGCTCCGCGGTCAAGGTCAGCAATCATTTGAATTTCATCAATAACGACAACACCAACATCCTTTGCAAGTTCCCACTTACCTGTTCGAAGAAGGAAATCAAATCCCTCATATGATGCAACTATGACATCAGCGCCAATTACGTCATCATCGACGATTATCAGGGACTCCTCGCCTGCCTCAATGGAACTCATACCAACGCGAATTGCTATGTGTAATCCCAACGGACCATATTTTTCGCGGTATTCATGGTATTTCTGATTCGCAAGGGCGACTAGTGGAGAAAGGTAAATGTATGTTTTTCCCTGCAAAGCCGATTTTATCCCGGCCAGCTCGCCTACAAGTGATTTGCCGCTTGTTGTATCAGAAACGGCGAGAATGGATTTTCCCTCAAGCAGCCCCGCTTCTATTGCCTTAGCTTGGATTGGAAGCAATCTTGTAATTCCATAATTTTCTAGCACTTGTATAAACTCTTGTGGAATAGGGAGCGATTTTACTGGCTGGCGTTGTTGTTCTTCCTCAGTAGCCTGTACTTGGTCATAAAGAGTCATTGCAGGGTTTTTACTAGGGCGAAATTTAGAGGAAAGAAACCAGACAGTTTTGTCAACAGATCGGAGGCGCTCTAACATAACATCAAGATTAGCTCGAGCCTGCTTTGATACACGAACCTCCATTGATCTCAAGCGATGTGATAATTCACGCGACGCACAGGTTTTGCATGCAGGATTCCCACCAATTGAAAACACTTGTTGCCGGCGAAGCATGGTCAATCGACCTTCAGCTGCGCAGGACTGGCATGTGCGAACAATAGTCAGGTCTCCGACATTGAAATCACGGAGCATCGCCTTTAACTCAGCAAGAAAGGGCAAGCGCGGATGAGCAGGAACAACAATGCGCTCTGCTTTACGTATCCACTTTATGAAAGTGTAGGGATCTACAGGAGCTGTTCGGTTTCCAATTAATATCCACAGTTTTTCAGGACGGAGTCTACCCTTAACCATATGAAACCGGATACGCGCTCGACGCAAGGGGGATCCTGGGCGATTAGGATGGAAAAGTAGGCACAAAGCTTCTAGGTCTTTATCTTTCTCAGAGAATATTGCCAGCGTGAAGGGTGTTTTAATTGGACGCAAAATATTGTTCACAGCTATACTAGGTTTATCTCAGAAAATCAGGTAATGCTTATTAGCATTGTGTTATCTTAGGATTATCTGTGGGTGCGTCGTGAATGCCAACAATTCGGATATATCCTGGTGTTCTTTCTCGCATACTGGCACGCGCAAAACATGCTGGAAGGATCGAGATTGGAGGGTTTCTAGTCGGTCAGGTAGTTGGAAACCAAATTCTTATCAAAGGGGCATCTTTCCCAAGGCAGTCTGGAACAGCGACTCATGTTACAATCAACGATGCTGATATGGCCAGGCTAGCTGATGAGCTGCACAGACAAGGCGAGGGCAATGTTATCCTAGGTTGGTGGCACACTCACCCTGGCATGGGCGCGCATTTCATGTCAGGGACTGACATAGCAACCCAGCAGCGTTACCAAGCTATTTTCCCTAAAGCTATTGCCATGATTGTAGACCCACTAAAGTTCACTCGCTCTCTTGACATAGATGACCTTGACCTTCACATTTACAGAGCTGTAAAGGGAGATGCGAAGGAGTATCGCTATTCACTGGTTCACGAACCGAAGGAGGTCATCCCCGATCTCACAAAACTCCTGCTCCGCTTGGACGCAACAACGCATGTAGTACTTGAAGACACTTGGTTTGAACGTATGATACGTGAACTCATTGGGGAACACGTAACGACCGCGGAGTTCACTGAAAGGCTAGGACAATTCATTGAGGTTGCCGTGGTATTTGGTATTATCAGCATTATGCTGTTATTGGTTATACTTTCTATTTTCTCACTAGCTGGGTAAAACAAATCTACCCTTTACTCTGGCTCGTCAAAACCCAAGGCCTTTAATGCAACAAGAATTGCTTCCTTGTCATCAACCGAGACTTCAGAGTCACTAGCAGCTGCGGTGGTAGCTGTAGGTTGAGGTGCCGGACTAGGCACCTCACTAGGTTCAGGTGTGGCAGCAGGTTCTACTTCAGGTTCCTTGCGAACCCCAA
This sequence comes from archaeon, assembly GCA_016550485.1. Taxonomy (GTDB): domain Archaea; phylum Asgardarchaeota; class Hermodarchaeia; order Hermodarchaeales; family Hermodarchaeaceae; genus YT-063. The sequence goes on along the minus strand of JABXGV010000091.1, from coordinate 780 downwards.
GAAGCTGATCAGTCTTCAGCGGGTGCTCTTCCATAATTTTCTTCACTTGACCTGCGTGGATTTTCATTAGCCCAATATAATAGCCCAGCCGGATTTGATCTCGGCTTGCACCTACTAGTAGTGTTTCTTCGCTGCCTTTCATGATAATAGTAAAGCCTTTACTTCCCCTGAGTATAATTTCAGACAAAATCCCCTGACCCAACTGTCGTAGGTTCTCTTCACCGACTGAAACGAGTGTCGCTGTTGCTGCTGAGAATATATCTGAGTCAACATCTCCGCTAACTGCGCAGGCTAAACGTATACCCTCTCTTGTGACAACAGCTAGTGCTTCTAGTCCTGTGGAATTCTCAACGCGTTGGAGTAGCTCCTGTAGTTCCTTGAATTGAACCTCTGTCATTGTTCTGGTAATCTCCTTCAGATTCTTGTGAAACCAACTATTTTATGTTTGTCATAGATTTCTAAGGCGCTTTTGCGTATTTGGGTTCCTGCAAACGTGTTCCTCTATCAAAGAATTTAAGCTGATTCTTAAGGACAATGGGCGCGTCTTCCACTCGCAGCCTAATTAACGACAAGTTAGTACAAAAACATATCTGAATTGATTTGATTTAGAAGGATTCTACCCTTGGGAATCCTGAAGAAATGAAGCAGCTAGTTCCCTTTTTCTTTTCTCGTTTGTTTGAACTGATTTGGGTTTAAATACCCCTTTCCTGAGTGAGGTTTGGAGCAGTCACTTTGACGTCAAGCGCTAGTGCACTCTTTGATCAAAGATACCTACCTGAG
>JABXGV010000010.1 GCA_016550485.1 archaeon | reverse complement strand
CTTCTGGTCAACCGGGTAGATAATGATGGGCACATCTGTTTTCTGGGCTTGAGCAACAGAATTGGTCACGAGGGTGTCAGCGATTCCGTGGACGATTTTCGCGACTGTATTGGCGGTGGCAGGCATCACGACCAGGAAATCATAGACGCATCGCTGCAACGCACCAAGGATAAAGGGAGTGTTTGCATCGATTTCCACTTTGACCTTGGAAGTGAGCGCCTTGATATCCTCCATAAGCTTGTACCAGTTTACCACCTTCTCTCCCGCCTTGGACATGAAGATCATGACCTTGTAATCGGTTGATTGTAACACCTCTCGAATTGCCTCCACGGATTCCTTGAGGTAGTCGCCTGCTCCTGTGATGGCCCATGCGAATTTGGCTGGCATCGTTTTCACCAATAAGGGTATTTCGCCTAGTTGTTAATTGGGAAGAGAGATAAAAACGTGTGTTACTGTACTAAATTGGTGGTGTTGACAGTGGGTCAACGGAAGCTTCGGTTATTAGGTATCTCGGGAAGTCCACGTGCGGCAGCGACGGACTGGGCTGTTCGGGAAGCGTTGCGGTATGCCGAAGAGACCTATGCGGTAGAAACCGCTTACTTCTCGGTGATGAAGAAGAAAATTGCCTTCTGCATCCATTGCGATCACTGCATTCTGAAACGCGAAGGCTGCATTTTCACCGACAGCATGGAGGAGGTATATGAGCTGATGCAATGGGCAGACGCCTATATCATCGGGAGCCCGGTCTATCAGGGGAATATCTCAGGTCAACTGAAAACCCTCTTTGACCGGACACGGGCAATTCTTGCCATCGACATCAATGTCTTCGAAGGCAAGGTGGGGTCCGGGATTGCAATCGGCGGGGACCGGATGGGTGGCCAAGAGCCCACCCTTCGCACCATTCACGACTTCTACATCTTGAACCATATCTTTTCGGTGGGCGGCGGTGCCTTCGGGGCAAATCTGGGGGCCACCTTCTGGTCCAAGGATAAGGGCGCTGCTGGAGTCGAAGCTGACAAGCAAGGCATCAAGTCGCTCCATCGCACCATTGATCGTTTGATGGCAGTTGCCTTCAAGCTCAACAAGTGAGAAAGAGCTAATCAAGGAGCATTCTACTGGCTAGTATTTTGCCGAGAAGGTAGTTGAAGAGAATGCCAAGCCAGACGCTAATTAGGGCTCCAAGGTGTGCCATATCAATGGTAAATCCAAGGCTTGCCATGAAAATCCAGGTGAGGCCGTAGAGTCCAAGGGGGATTAGGGCAAGGGTTGCTGCGAGCATTCCGACAACAATCATCTGACCGATATGCTGACTAATCTCGAAGCCAACGAGTCGACCGCCACCGATGATGCGAGTGAACAAGACGAGGGAAAGGAAGGCTGCGACATAGACCAGCGGAATCATCGAAACACTGAGAGCAAGGGAGACCCAGGAGGTCAATGGACGGAGAAGGGAAACAATGAAGACAACTACTGGGATAGCAATCGCCATACAGGTAATGAGTTGAGCCTTTGACCTGAGGATAGTTTCAGTCTTCAGCGGCAGCGTTAAAGTGAAAGCCATGCCCCGGGCTTCTACGCTCAAGAAGAATATGGCAAAGAAAGAAAGCATCGTGGCAGGAGTGGTAATGAGAATGAGAATATCCATGACGTAGATGGCGCCAGTTCCCTCGAAGAACTGAAAGATGAAAGGCAACATCATCAGCACGGGAAGAAAGAACATAATCGCTTGACCAGGAGTCCGGAAGGCAATGCGAAGATCCTTCCGCATTACTGCGACCCCAACCCGGCTGACGGTCACCGTTACCGGCTGAATGATTGTGGGGCCAGTCTCAACTACAGCCCCCGCACCAATTCGGCTAAGAAGGCCTCCACTCCACCGTATTCCTAGAACCGCTAGGAGTAAAAAGACAATAAAGGAGACCGCAGCATACCATATGAAGGGTGTACCAGGGACACCAGTAGCCTGTGTGACAACCAGTCCGAAGGAGAAGGGGAAGATGATGGCGAGCCAGCTCCAGTAAGGGGTTAACGCGATAGCAAATGCTTCAATGATGGGGAGAATGAAGGAGATCAACTGTATAGAAAGCGAGAAGCCCATGATGGCCATGACGAAGAAGAGAGTGAAAACGAGGCGAATGAGGGTACTAAACCGGGAGCCACCGGATGACTGAATTTTTGAATGAAAGTAAATTGCTAGGAGCAACATCATGGTGACGGCTAATGCCATGGTCACCACGGTGATGCCAAGGCAGGATAGAAACCCGAGCAGGGAGAACGTTGCAACAAAATAAGCGATTGGAAACGCAACAATGATTGTAATAATCTGAGCATCAAAGAGCCGGATAAATCCAAAGAGGGCGAGTTTACTTGCGTCAGAACGCGAGATAGGCAGGTACATACCAATCGAGGCAGCCCCAGAAGAAATGAAGGAGGTTACCTGCATGACCCCCCAAAAGACTAGGAAGCCAAAATTCATCAAGGTAAAGATGGAGACCGTTAGGGCTACTGTTGTCCATTGGAGGTCAGGGCTTACCCCGATAACCCCGGAAAGAGCTGCCCAAACCAGGAAGCCGAAGGTCGCCGCTAGTACGAGGGTGAATACGCTGACCATCCCTTTATTCACACGGCTGTTGCTGCGTGCCTTCTTAATCTGCTTCTCAATCGACTGACCGAAGGCGCCTTGGCTCATCTCGAGGGCGGACTGGAATTGGACTTCGAAACTAATCATTCCGGAGAGCCGCCATATTTCACGTAAACCCAGGCTTTCTTGACGGGATGTCGTGTCAGTCAATCAGATAACACCTCACTCGGAGAGTTTATGCGCGGCGCTACTGCTGAGTCTCCTTCAGTGCGCGTCGAAGAGCTGCCACAGTTGCTGCCACTTCAGCATCCTGTTGTACTGCTCGTAGGAACACTTCTTCAAGTGAACCACCAACAGATTTGACCATCTTGCGTAGTTCCTTTACTGTTCCCTCGGCGACCATTCTCCCTTCGTCGATGATGCCTATGCGGTTGCAGAGGCTTTCTGCGACCTCGAGGATGTGGCTACTGAAGAGTATGCCACCATCGTTTTCTAGATGAAAGTTCAAGATGTCCTTGAGAACCCGGGCAGACCGGGCGTCAAGCCCACTGAGTGGCTCATCTAATATCAAGAGCTTGGGTTCATGGAGGAGTGCAGATATGACTGAGATTTTTTGTTTTGTTCCATGGCTCAGTGCTGCAATGGGTTTGTCAAAGTATTCCTGTAGCTCGAAGGCGTCCACGAAGGAGTGGAGCCGTTGTCTAACCATAGCGGGTTTCAGTCGTCGAACAGAAGCTACGAAATCGAAGAATTCACGCGGCGTCAAGGATTTATAGAGAATGTGATCTTCAGGGACAAGCCCAATGCGTTGTTTGACTTCGATGGGGTTGGTTATCGGGTCGAAGCCGAAGACTTCTACAGTTCCCTCGGTTGGGGGGAGGAGTCCTGCAATCATTTTCACTGTGGTTGTCTTGCCTGCACCGTTGGGTCCAAGCAACCCATAGATTTCACCGGCTTTCACGTGGAAGGATAAATCATCAACCGCAACTTTGTCGCCAAAACGGCGTACAAGGTTTCGGGCAATAATTGGCTCACCATTTCCTTTCAATCGACCTGTCATGTGTTTTCACTCGCCTTTCATGTATCTTGCATTTAAAAAGATGGGCTTGAAACTAGTGTATGTTTGACTGATGGCATATTGATGTATCCACTACGTCATGAAAATCGGGGAAGAGCTAAAAAGGTTTGTTAATGAGTACCTTATTCATCTTATTTTGACTTATCGCGGGGCTTGATGAAGGGGATACAGGCAGCAGCTAGTAGGGTGAGGAATGCCAGGGCAAGAAACCCAGTAACCCAAGTGCCATAGATTAGCTGGTAGCTACTCACAATAATGATGCCAAATGCGCCTAAGCCAAAACGGGCAAAGAAGCTATACCCAAAGACCGTACCACGGTTCTGCGGTGTGGCGAGTAGTGCCACCATAGTATTACTGGCTGCCTGAGCTGCGAAATAGGAGAACCCAAAAAGCATAATTGCCGATATCAGCCTCATATCGTTCAAAACGTTCGGTGAATAGGGTAGTGAGAGTAGAAGCAGAGAAATACTGGAAAGAATACAAGAATAGATGAGGACGATTTGCCAGCCCACCCGGTCTGTGAGGCGACCACCAACTTCCTGTCCAATAGCGCCGCCAACATAGATTAAAGTGCCCAGTAGACCAGCTAGAATTAGAAGGGCTTGTAGCTCGCGATTTAGATAGATGGGGAGTGCAGTTACTGAAGCCCGGTAGAACATGCCACGACTTATGAGCGTAACAGACATGAGGCCAAAGACCACGACAGACATGGCACTAAATAGACCACTCTTGGAGGCAGAAGCGCTGGGAGCTTCATCTTCTGGGTGTAACCGCTCTGTATGGAATCGGACACAAATGAATGACACAATTAACCCAGCGGTGGCTAAAAAGGGAAATATCAAGGGCCAGGCGGGAGTACTCAGGATGGTCGCTGAAATAATTGGTGATGCAGCTTGACCAATACTCCCACCAATTCCATGCCGACCAAGGGCTTTCCCCCGATTCTCTGGAAAGACATTGGATACCCAGGTAGTCCCAGCTGGATGGTAGAGTCCAGCTCCGAAGCTATAGAGGATGAAAAGGAGGGCAATGGCTCCAATGCCCAAGGGCCACAGGAAGAAGAGGGCAATACCGGATGCCACGGTAAGTGAGAGCCCTAGCGTTATCACTCTGGTCGGAGCAAACCGATCTGTTAGGATTCCAGCAGGGATTGCACCGAGTCCAAAAATGAAGTAAGAGGGAGTATTGAGTAGTAATACAACAAGCCCCTCTTGGCCAGGTGGAACTGCGGTTACTTCTAGTAACTTGGCTGTAATGTACGGGAGGGCCAGCATCAAGAGGTGAACTAGCCCATGAGCGCTTCCGGTAATGAGGAGGGTTGAAGTCTTAATATTGACCATGATTACCACTTTTCAGCTGCGGCGTTCATGGTGTCTCTTCGGGTCTTAAGCCTTTCACATATTAAGTATATCATAAAGGCTGAGTAGACATGTAGCCTCAGCTTAGTAGGTTCTAGGGGTGGTTAGGTTCTGGCTTTTCAAAGGGCAAACCTAACTGTTAATGATATCTTGGAGTTGGGGGTTGATTCTGTGAAGAAGAGCTTCTTTTCGTGT
>JABXGV010000090.1 GCA_016550485.1 archaeon | reverse complement strand
TGTTGACATCACCGAACAGAAACAGGCTGAGCTAGCGCTACAAGAATCAGAGGAGAAGTACAGTAACCTCTTCCAATACTTCCATGATGCTATCTACCTCCACGATTTAGAAGGCAACATTCTCGATGTCAATCAACAAGTAATCGAACAGCTAGGTTATAGTCGGGAAGAACTCCTGAAAATGAAGATTACTGATTTGCATCCATCACAAGCGCTAGAACTCTCCCTTGAAGCCTTTGACATAATCGCGAAACAAGGATATGTTCACTTTGAAATCCCCTTCAAACGAAAGAACGGAGAAATCTTTCTTGCAGAGGTTTCATCAAGTCTTTTTAATATCAGCGGACAAAAGGTGATTCAAGGCATTGCCCGGGATATCACTGAACGTAAAAGAGCAGAACAAGAGCTTAAGGAGCGGGAGAAGCGTTACCGGGCACTCTTCGAAAACACCAACGATGCCGTGTTTATCATCAACCTCGATCTCATCCACCTCGAGGTAAACCAGCGTGCTGCAGACTTGCTAGGGTATAGAATAGAGGAACTAGTGGGAATGCCCGTACGTGATGTAGTAGCAACGAGGGAATATCCCGATAGCCAACGAGTTGTACAAGCTTTGTTGTCCGGAATCCAGGTACCAGTATATGAGCGGGTATTCCGCAGGAAAGATGGTACTGAAATCCACGTGGAAATAAACGCGGCCTTGGTAACTGATGCCGAAGGCAACCCCCTCCACTTCCAGAGCGTAGTCAGAGACATCACTGAACGAAAACGAGCAGAGCAGGCGCTGCTAGAGAGTGAACACCGGTTCAGAGGCATAGGCGAAAATCTGGACGATGCTCTCATCATCCGCGAAGACGGAGAAGTAGTCTACGTCAATAATCGCGCTGTTGAAATCTTCGGGTATCCCCGAGAGGAACTAATGACCATGTCAACGAAGGACCTTTGTGCTCCGGAAGAGCGCAGCCGGCTCGAATCCCTCATCGCGGACTTACAACGGAAAGGAGGAGGCTTCGCTGAGCTTGAGCTACAGGTTATCCATAAGGACGGGTCCAGCCGGTTCCTTCATTATCGCTGCTCCGTTCGCAGAGAATACGGTAAAGCCATTCATTTCATCATAGCCAATGATATAACCCAGCGGAAGCTCGCGGAGGAGGCACTACAGGAGTCAGAGGCTAAGTATCGGTCCTTAGTGGATAAATCCATCCAAGGCATTGTTCTCCTCCAAGGTAGTCCACCACGCATCGTTTTCACGAACCCGGAAGGCGCCAAAATCCTCGGGTATAGTCCCGAAGACCTCGAATCCCTTTCCAGCCAGGATTTTGTAAACCTCCTCCATCCAGAGGATCAGGAAATTATCCTTCAGCGAACACGGGAAATCATGGAGGGCTCCATTGAAACCACTCACATCTCCTATGGTCCCCGTGAGGTCCGTATGCTGCACAGGGACAAGACAGAGCGTTGGGTGGAACTGTTCGCTCGCCGTGTTGAATACGAGGGAGCACCCGCAGTACAAGCCCTAGCCATCGATGTCACTGAACGCAAGGAGGCAGAGCTAGCCCTGAAAGCCTCCGAGGAGAAGTTCCGAGCCCTCGTCGAAACGCTTGATGACTGGGTCTTCGAGATGGATGCCACGGGATGCCTCACCTACTCGAACAACGCTGTCGAGGACCTCCTCGGCTATTCAGTGGGTCAGATGATAGGCCGCACTCCCCTTGACTTCCTTCACCCCGAAGACGCAGACACTACACGGCAACGCTTCAGGGAGCTCGTAGACCAAAAACAGCCCATCCGGAACCTAACCGCCCGATACCTCCACCGAGACGGATCAATCGTCATACTGGAGGCAGTGGGACAACCAATCCTCGACGAAGAAGGGAACTTACTTGGCTACAGAGGAATCTACCGGGACTTAACCGAACGCCTCCAGATACTGGATCAGCTCCGCCGATACGCCACAGAGGGTCCATAAAAACGCTTCATGGTTTCACTATGGGTTGTGTTAAGGCTTATATGTCCCAATGCTGAGGGATTGGGTATTAGGAGGGGGGTCGGTAAGGGGGTGATGTTTTTATGGGCTGGTTGGGTAGGTTTTGGTGTTGTGTTGGAGGCAGTTGCGTTGTCTACCTTACAGGTTCCCGATATGTGCGTGTATGACGGTGTACATTGTACGGTGATGCGGTTATCTGGAACTGGGTTTTATACTCCCGGGGATTTTGGGTTAACGCCGTATAGTACGACGAATTCGTGTTGGCGGGGGTATATGTTCATCTATTTGTGTGAGGCTGAGGCACTCTATTTGAACCAGATATTGGTGAATGCGAAGACCCCCCCAGCTATTGGGGGCGTGCCGCCAGAGCCCTTCAAGGGGATGTTTGAGTACTGGTACCGGAATCTGCGACTCAAGGAGCGGGGGACCGGGCACCTCCTGATCGGTCAGGGGCAGGACCGCTCCAAGCTTAAAGGGCGCCTGTATCCGCTGCCCGTGGATTATGCGCGAATCTTACGGATTTCGGTGGAGAAGGGTGACATCGTCAATGTGGTGGACCATGCTGACTGGGCTGGCAGGGACATCAAAACCTAACTGGGGTACTCGAGGAAAAAGCTAGTCCTTCAGCCTAAACCTCTGAGGTGGTTGTATAGATGGAATCAATTAGGGTTGAGAAAGCTCATTCAGATCGTGACGCTCAAGTCATTGCAGAGCTCATAGGCATCTGCCGGCAGGAACGTCGAACTGTACTCGATGCCTATACTGCGGAAGAGGAAAAGGCATACCTCGCCCAGCTCCACCAACGAGACGCAGTCTTCGTCGCCTACATCGAGGACGCCTTTGCAGGGTTTGCAGGCATCGCCCGGCGCTGGCCCTACAGCGCACGCCTACACCACTGCGGCGAAGGAGGCACCTGGGTGATGCCCGCGTTCCGGCGAACCGGTGTAGGCAGAGCCCTCTGGCAGGAAGGCGTCATTCCCTGGTGCAAGACAGTTGGTTTCCAGCACGTTGGGTTCTTCGTGATGGCCCACAACCGCGACGCCATCGCCTTCTACGAGACCCTCGGGTTCAGGGTCTGCGGCTATCACCGGAAACTCGTCAAATGGGAGGAGGCATACCTCGACGCTGTCGAGATGGAAACCTGGCTAAAATGAATGCAATATCTGAATTCATTGGTCCACTCAAAGCGTTCAGGTAGTCTAAAGTTCTGGTATCGAAAGTCCAGTCTGGTTTTCCGCTCTCCACAAGCCTTATAACAACCCAGAAGCCTTTGCTCCGCCCATAACCCTAAAAATGGGAGATTACATGAAAAACAAACCCCTCTTCATTAGTGGATTAATACTAGCTGTACTATTATTACAACTGATGGGGCAACCCACACTACCTCAATCTACTAGCACAGTAACGGATACCGTGCTTCACAAGTATCTGACCCGACAGGCCCCATCCCCCATCGTAAACGAAACCTATGACTCATTAGCTTCTGATTACGGGATGGAAGTTGTCGAGTGTAGCGGTGGTGGCTTCGCTCTAGCTGGCTACACCACCGGTTACGGTGCCACTGCTATTGACGGCTGGCTCATCCGCACCGACGCCTGGGGCCGCGCGACCTGCGACCCCGACTCGGTCTGCCACACGACCACCCAGGCCCAGTGCGACGACGGCGAGCCCTGCACGCTGGACGACTGCCACGAGACCGCCGGCTGCGACAACGCGGAGCTGGCCGCCGACGGGCAGGCGTGCAACGACGTCTGCGGCGAGGGGACCTGCACGTCGG
>JABXGV010000089.1 GCA_016550485.1 archaeon | reverse complement strand
CGTCAGGAGTATTGCAGCGTGTTCGTTGGTGGTGGCGGAGGAGCGGATGTAGACCATATCCACGTTAGTATAGTTGGTGGAGGTGACCTCTGAATATACCCAGGGCATGGTGGTGTCGTCGTTGACCGGTCCGTTAGCCGGAAGGGCGTTGATGTGATCAGTATAGGTTGGCGGTGTCGCGTAGGTGTCATCATAGTAGATGTAGAAGACCTCTTGGTAGTTCTGGGTAATATTGACAAAGAAACATACCGTACAGGAGTCATAGTAGTCGGTGCCACCAGTATTATGAGTCGTAGCATTCCAGACCTGGGAGGGCACCTCTGTCCATGAGGAGGTATCCCAATACGCTACAGCAACAATGCCTTCGCGTGCGACATCCCCGGTGAAGGGCATGGTGATGTGGACGGGTTCCATGACGCGGTCGTCGATGTCCGGTTCAACAATTACCACTTTGCGGCGGAAGTCGTAGTTGATGTTCCACCACTCTACGATTGTTTCTCTCCCGGTGCCTAGTGGGTGGTCGGGCAGCACGGTGCCACTGATGATCAGGCCGGAGTCATCGAGGGTGGAGAAAGACGTGTCATCGAGAGCACCGTTAGAAGTAATATCAGGCAACCCGATGAAAGCTGGGTCGGCGCCGTACGGCGCAGGTGAACTCGTGATGACGACGAAGAAAAGTAACGCAGCAGTAAGGAAGCGAATATAATTACGCATATGAATCACTCAAATTTTTTAGATAGAGGGGAGCCTATTCCTCCCCCTTGTGGTCTATCATATAGAATAGAACGGGCTTACAGGCGCATAACTACTTTATATACATTATTTGAATTGTTTATCTAGTCTATTATCTCCAAGATTGGCGGAATCTAGCGCGCATGGACACTGATTAGAGAGCTTCAGCTTACCCTGTTTCGTCTTATCGATCTACGATTTTTGGCTTGCGCTTCTCGATGAAGGCCTTTATGCCCTCTTTGCCATCTTCGGAGGTGAGGGTTTCGCCAAAATAACGGGCCTCCAGTTTAAGACCCTCCTCCAGTGGCAGGTAAAAGGCCTGCTTCATCGCCATCTTTGCAAGCTTAATGGCTACTAGTCCATGGGAGGCAATGCGCTGCGCTAGTTCTTTTGCGGCGGGAAGGAGCTGATCGGGGGGAACCACCTTGTAGCAGAAGGAGCCCATTTCCGAGGCGGGAACTATCTCACCTGTTAGTATTAGCTCTCGAGCACGCTGTGGGTCCATCCAGCGGAGAAGGCGTTGAGTGCCACCCCACCCGGGTATGATGCCGAGCTTGATCTCGGTTTGACCGAATCTTGCCGTTTCTGAGGCGATAACGAAGTCGCAGGCTTGGGAGATTTCCATACCACCTCCAAGGCAGTATCCGTTCACGGCGACGATAATGACTTTGCTAAGTTGTTCAAGGAAGAGGGTGAATTCCTGTCCCTTGCGGGAAAGCTTCTCAGCGGTCTTGGCGTCAAGACCAATGAATTGTTTGATGTCAGCACCACCAATGAAGAACCGGTCACCAGCGCCTGTCAGGATAATGACCTTTGTATCGTCTTGATTAAGCTCCGTTAACATTTCACGGAGAGTCTTGAAGATCTCAATGTTGAGTGCATTCGCTGGGGGGTTATTAATCGTGATTATGGCAACTTGGTTCTCTTTCTCCAATTCTACGAGCGGCATTTTGTTCCTACTCCTCATTGACGGGGGATGTATCCTAGCAGGTAAAGGTTCCTTTTACCCTTTCTGTTTGTATGTTTAGTGTATGAGCTATGTTTAATGAGTTTAAGGCGAATAGCTTCAATACTGATTGATACGCGTAAAGCGTGGAGCTGATACGATGCGTTTTGGAATTACGCCACTGGAATTGGCAAATGTCATCGAGATTGCTAGAAGCGGTGGAACTCTTGACTTCGGACGCTTTAATTTCGCGGATATTCTCCGTGATACACACCAGCAGGGTTTCTCCCTAATGGAATTATCCTTAGATGTCAGGTATGTTCTACCAGGAGGTTTGACCGAGGATACCGTGGCACGGATAAAGACCGTTAAAGAGGAGCTAGACTTGACCTTTACAGCTCACTTGCCCTTGTGGGGGGTTGAAGCCTCATGTCCTAATGATTATATTCGCCGGGCTTCGGTGGACTGTCTAGTGGATGCCGTGAATTTTGTAAAGCCCTTGGAGCCAGAGATTTACGTGTTACATGCAACTGGTTCGTTGGCATCAGAGTTTAGCCGTATGGAACTACCGAGTCTCTTCAAGGGAATCATCGCCGATTACTTCGTAGGTCGAGCAGAGCAGAGTGTCCGTGAAATCCTCAAGCGAACAGGTATTCCCTCTCGAAGTCTTGCCGTGGAAAACGTAGAGTTTCCCTTTGAGGCAACCTGGAAGCTTGCAGAGCGGCTTGATACCTCTGTCTGTTTTGATACTGGGCACCTCATTTCTGGTCAGTCGGGGCCTATTGACACCGTAGAGTTTGTGGAGCGATTCTTTGACCGAATTGCTGAGATTCATTTACATGATGGTAGTTTTCACGTAGCTGAGAGGGGATTAGTAAAACGAGTTGACCATAAAGCGCTGGGAACTGGGCAGCTACCAACCATCGAGCTGCTTACCCAGTTAGAGGAGCGAGATTACAGAGGCACGATAATCTTTGAACTGACGATGAAGGAGGCGCTACAATCGCTCAAGTTTATCCGCCAACATCTTCCCAAGCTTTCTATCGAATAATACAATGGATTGAATTGTATGACAGCATTCATTGATCTCCATATACATACCACTGCCTCTGATGGCTCCGATAGTCCATTTCAGGTCGTAGAAAAGGCCCACCTTCTAGGACTCCAAGCGATTGGCATTACGGATCATGATACGGTGCACGGGGTTGCAGAGGCTTTGGAGGCAGGGTCAAGGATAGGTATTGAGGTGGTGCCAGGTGTGGAAATTAGCTGTCAGTGGAAACGGAGGAGCATACATCTATTGGGGTACTATTTTGACCTCGAAAACCCAGGGATTTCAAGGCTTCTAGAGGGGATGCGAAGAGGGCGAACGCAGCGATTGCCCAAGATGTTGGCAAAGCTCCGTCAGTTAGGGATTGATATTGACCGAAAAGAAGTGGAGGCTGAAGCAAAGGGGGAAGCTATTGGTCGGCCTCATCTAGCTCAGATTATGGTGCGTAGGGGTTATGTATCCTCCTTCGAAGAGGCATTTGAGAAGTACCTTGGCTATGGGCGCCCAGCTTATGCTCAGCGTCCAAGACCCACTATTGCTGAGGGCGTTCAAACTATTCTAGACGCTGAAGGGCTCCCTATTATTGCCCATCCTTTAACCATTGACGCACCAATCAGAGAAGTACTTCAGGACATCTGCCCGATGGGTCTTCAGGGCGTCGAGCATTTGTATCCTTATCAGTACCTATCTGGGCGTTCCCAAGAGTGGTATGATAGCGTGCCCCGGCGGCTCGCTCATTTAAAGCAGTTAGCCGAGCAGTACGATTTAGTTCTTTCAGGTGGCTCCGATTACCACGGGACCATCGAAGGTAAAGCGCCCCTTGGTTCAGCTCAAGTACCATATGAGATTCTGCAAGGATTGCAAGATCGCTATCAGGATCTCTTTGGTCATCTGCCGAACTCAGCATAAGAATATAGCAATGTTTAAGAAGCCGCTATTCCAGGGGAGGATTAGAAGTGAATAAACGGATATTCCTAGCCTCCTCCTATCGGTTTCTAACCGTTTAGTATCAGGATGGGATTGAGGCTAGAGGCAACGTGGTTTCACCCGCTCTGCAAGAGGCGAAACCCTAGCGCTTTGGGATTTCTGTTGTAGTGTCTCGCGCTTGGGTGGACGACTCGCTTGAGGCAGGAGCGGAGAATAAGAAAACAAATAGGAAACAAAACTAATGCAACATAAGATTAATCATAATACCTTAGTTGATTCTGTGTATCAGCAGAAGACAACTCTACACCTAATCCAGGGAGGGGAAAACTAGATGACAAAAGTACGCTTTCTTGGCGGATGCCAACAGGTAGGAGCTTCAGCTGTACTCGTCGAACACCAAGATGCCCGGGTCCTCATGGATTATGGTGTGGCCTTCAAGGGAGAACACCGCACACCCTTACCCACATCTACCCGGAACTTGACCGCGGTGCTAAGCCACGCACACCTAGATCATAGTGGGAGCCTCCCTCTCCTTGCTGGAAGTCACACACAACCGATTCCCGTCTACACGACAGCGCTTACCCGCGCCTTAACGAGGTTGCTGTTAAAGGATATGCTCCGGATTGGCGGTGAAACCCTGCCTTTTGAGCAGCAAGAAGTTGCGCAAATACTTAGCAATACCCGCGCATTATCCTATAATCAAAGACAGCAGATCAGCAATAAGGTATTTGTAACACTACGCGACGCTGGTCACATTCCTGGCAGCGCATCGATACTAGTTGAAATCGAGGGAAATGGAACAGGCCCAGCCCGGATTTTTTACACTGGCGACTTGAACACAAGGAACAGCCAACTAGTGCAGGGCGCGCCTAGCCTCCGAGAGATTGGTGAACTAGATCTCGTTATTGTGGAAAGCACCTATGCTCTAACAGAGCACCCAAAACGAGAAGACGTTGAGCAGACTTTCATAGAGGCAGTACTCGATACCCTAGAAAGTAAGGGAACAGTCTTGATTCCCGCCTTCGCTGTTGGACGCGCGCAAGAGGTGCTTAGTGTGCTCCACAAACACCGTAGCCTCAGCACAGATTATCCTATCTATATTGATGGTATGGCAAAGGCTGTAACGAAGGTCATGCAACGCTATGCCCACTCCTTCACAGGAGGCACCCAACTTCAACAGGCAGTAGAGTATGTATCCTTTGTAAGAAACGCAGCAGATCGAAGACAAGCACTAAGGGAACCTGCAATTATTATCGCCCCTGCAGGAATGCTGAAGGGAGGTTCAGCTTTGAATTATCTCCGTGCCATTGCTGATGATAAAAGGAGCAGTGTACTACTCGTAGGTAAACAGTTGGCAGGCACTCCCGGTGCAGAACTGCTAGAGACTGGCAGTCTACTCATACACTCCAAAGATGGTGCGAGCCAAAGATTGCATGTACAATCGGAGGTCAAAGCCTTCAACTTCTCATGCCATATTGATCGAGGAGAGGCTTTGGCTTTCCTCCATCGGGTAAAAGGAAATCCGAAAATAGTAACTATGCATGGTGAAGCTGATGCATGTAATTACCTTGCTGAAACATTACAGGAGAAATTTGGGTTCAATGCGGAAGCTGCTACCAAAGGACAAAGCTTTACGTTAAACTAGTTTTATTGAATCGAAAAAACAGGAGTGTCTAGAATAACAGAGTGTTGTGTTGATGGAGGATATCTGAAGCTTGTAACACTGTAGCTAATCGTGCGGTTTTCCTTGCGGGCTCCAATCTTTTCGATCAATACAACCACTCCATGTCTCTCCGTTATTTTTCCGTGACGAGTAGTTGTTGTAATTAGTAGCACTGGGAGTAGATGTTCTTCATAGCACGCTCAGATGATATCAAATACCTAATCGTTCTCTCTTTCACGCGATGCAAAGATATGGTGCTTATCAACCCACCTGATTCTATAGCCGTTTTTCACAAACCATCCTTCTATGATTGATTTCATCTCAGCTAGTTGCGAGGAGGGGGGACTGTGCACCTCAACCATCCACTTTCGTATACGATTTATTATTGCTTTTGATCCTTGGAGTACCAACAACTCGGCCCCCTCTACATCAACTTTGATGAAATCTATGGATTGCTCATTTTCTAGTAATTTTGCTAGAGTTGTTACTGGAACATGAACTGCATCATTGCTTCCTTGAGTAGACTTGGATGAATAGCTAGTCTCCGAACCTAATCCCACATGGGTGTCTAATAATGAATGGGTGCTAGAATCTTTGCCTGTGAATAGTGTAGCTGATTTATTTTCACGGTTCGAGATTGCAGCTGAAACAACTTGTACATTTTTTACACCACGATGCTGAAGGTGGCGTAGGAGTATTGTACGGTTTCTAGGATGAGGTTCAATGGCAATAACCCGTGAGAACCGCGCACTAAGGAGAAGCGTGATATAACCAGTATACGCCCCCACGTCAACCGCTAAATTCCCTGACAAACCTCGAATTTCACTATCTTCATTGTCTTTTGAAGGCAAGCAATAATGTGCTAATCGTGGATAGTTGACATGCCAAAAGAGTACATAGTCGTGGTATGTACCCCACCCTTTCCGTTGAAGTATCAGTTGTCGCCGCCTTCTCCCTATACCTCTCAATCCTAGTCGTAAAATGAGATAGAAAATATAAAGGAACTGCCTTAAATGATGGATACGAAGCGTCCGTGATATTCCGCTAGATTTTATCAAACAAATACCAACGACCTGTACTGTACTCCATTTTAATAAACTCTTCTCTGATGGTTGATTTCAACAAGAAGTAGAAAAACCGAAAGACCCATTGCTAGGTAATTGTATCTACTTCTCCTTTGAACTCTGCTTGAACGATATACTCACTATACTTTTCCGAACCGACATAGCTACATACCCCAGCCAACGCCATCTAAGAGAGGAAGCAAAAATGTACAAGACGGTAATTCTGAGGAAACAACCCGAGCAAAGAATTGCTTGGCTGATTTTGAATCGCCCTGAAAAACTGAACACCTTCAATGTTGAACTAATTGAAGACATAGATAAGGCGCCCACCGAGATAGAGAAGGATAAAGAAACATGGATTTTGAAAATAGCGAAGCAGTGTATTAATCAGGGTTTATATTCCTCCTTTGAGACGAGGCTTGAAGCCGAATCTTTCGGCAGACTTTTTTCTACAAAGGACTTTATTGAAGGCGTCTCTGCATTTCTCCAGAAACGGAAACCCAAATATTCAGGTGAATAATCCTAAGGAGTTTAGTCTATTATGAAAGAGCTTCGTGAAGCAGTAATTGTGGACGCGGTTCGCACACCAATCGGTAGACGAGGACGGGCGTTTGCTAAAGTCCGTCCCGACGAGTTGGCCTCTCATGTTTTACGGGAAATTGTAAAGCGAACAAAAATCGATGCCAAGATCGTCGATGATGTGATGATGGGATGTAACACCCAAAATGCACAGCAAGGCGGGAATATCGGAAGATTAGCCCTGTTAGGCGCAGACTTTCCGTATACGATTCCTGGCTGTACTATAAACCGGGCGTGCGGGTCCTCGCAGCAGGCTGTGAACTT
>JABXGV010000088.1 GCA_016550485.1 archaeon | reverse complement strand
AGAACGTGTCATAAAGAATCCAATCTTGATGCAACTACTGACAACTAATAAGAAAAAAGGAGATTGTAATATGAGGGGTATCTCACGACTAAGCAAGCAAAAAGCATTGGTGAATGTTCTGAATGGTCTAGATCCAAAGTTGGCTACCGTTTTGTTGCCTTGGGCTCTACGACACCCAAGACATTTACGCACCTTTTACCACATCCTTTCCTCCCATCTGTACACGAAACAGCTTCGTGAGAAGGCTGTGTTGAATGGTCTTAAGATTCCTCCCTTTCTAATTCTCAGCATTACCTCGCGGTGCAATCTTCATTGCGCAGAATGTTTTGCTGCAGCTACAGGTATTACGACCTCTTTTACACCATCAAAGTATGGACAGGAAGACTCAGTCCTCAATTGGGAGCAGTGGCGGGCAATAATAACAGAAGCAAGTGAACTTGGCGTTTTAGGTTTTATCATTGCTGGCGGTGAACCATTCCTCTTTCCGGGGCTGCTGGAACTATGCCGACAGTTCAAAGACCGGATTTTTATCATCGTCACAAATGGGACCGCGATCTCTGAAACCCATGTAAAACGAATAAAACAACTATCAAATATCGCAGTTCTTGTCAGCATCGAAGGAGGAAAAGAGATAACAGACTCTCGCCGGGGTAACGGTATTTATGAAAGGGCGCTTGATACGCTTCAACGACTGAACAAGATCGGAGCGCTTACTGGAATCTCAGTTACCATCAACAGAGCTAACTACGAGTATTGGATGGATAGTAAAAATCTTGATCACTATATTTCCATAGGAATCCGTATTGGAATATTCACTGAAATAATTCCTATTAACAAGCACGACACAAATCTCCATCCACTAACCAGTAACGAGCAGGCAGCCTTCAGATCACAAATTCTCACCTACCGAGCCACAAAGCCAGTTTATTTCATCCATACCCCGGGCGATGAGGAGTATTTCGGTGGCTGCGTATCTGCAGGAAGGGGGTTCGCCCACATCACTCCAACAGGCGACCTGACTCCCTGCCCTGTATCGAATATTGCAACCCACAATCTCAGAACCTCATCCTTGAAAGAAGGGCTCGCCAGCCCCCTATTCGTCGCGATTCGTGAGAACGAAAACCTCCTTGAAACCAAGGGTGCACCGTGTGCCCTCTTCGCACATCCGAAAGAGGTAGAGACCATCGCAAATACTGTCGGAGCTTACCAAACGAGTAATGACTAGTAAGCGCTTTATCCGTAAAAAAGAGAGGGGAAACAGTATTTACGACCTCGAAGTCGAATCGTCTCCGGGCCACCATTCCTCTCTATTTAATCTCCACTCTCTCGATTTTGTTCATTCCATCAGCTAGGTTGATTGGGGGTGGTGGACGGGAGTGGATCAGAAGCAACATGACCCGCCTACTATAACATTGGTGCGATGGACTACGTGTGGCAAAAGACGATTACTGACAGGCAATCCTCAATGAACTTTTAACGTAACACTCACGATATCTGCACCCCTTTTTTTGAGACGTGGGTTGGGTTCGAGAACCAACATCCTCAGCGAGTTTCCAACAAAGGTCCTAGAGGACGTGGAGTGTACCCCAACTGATTAAGATTAGGTGAAAGGAAAGCTCCCCTCTTGCCTAAGAGCTCTACAAACGCAACATGATACGAGGCGGGAGGGATTGGGGTGGAAGCGGGAGCAGAGCGATAGCGACCCGTAGTGTAACAACTTCAACATCAAGTCTATCCAATAAAGTTCAATGTTTAATCCGCATAGCCTTCTGGGTTCTAGAAGAAGATCGTTATAGCTGTCGAAATTTGGCATGCTTTGACGGTTGAGGATGTTGAACGCATTTTGAAGGTGAGTGCCATTGAAGTCTTGAGTGGGGATGAGGCGAAGCTTAGGCTTGATGAGCTTGGCCTAATCATCATACTCCTCTCCCTCCTCATGAACTACAACATCAGCCCCCGAAGAAAGAAAACGGAAACAACTACTAAGAAAGCCATGCTATCATAACGCTAGTAAATAATTATGCAAACCCTTTTTTCTTCAAAACCCAGCGAACCCACTATCTTCAAGCGCGTACGCCCCCACCTACTGGTGATGAGTGCCCCCCCTTAAAGGGTTGGACGCCATCCAAATTGTTGGATCAGCAGTAATCCTCCATAATATTGGACGCTGTCAACCTAGAAAAAAAGACGAGGCAAAGGAAACCCCTTTCTTCTGGATCTCCCGAATGATAGCAGTAATTACGACAGCTTCGGCAAATGTAAGCTTCTAGTTGGTTTCTCGGTTAAAGAGCAAGTAATGATTGACTATGGTTGGCGATCCCTGAGCTTGATAAGTATGCAGTTGCCAGCCATTTCTTTCCCAGTCCTCAATGGTTTTACCAATATCTTTGTGGTGACCTAACTGGATACAGCTCCATTCTTTCACCTATGCTCACCATCTATATTATATTCGCCTTTAGTCTCCAATAATATTTTTGCCTCCTTTTCGATAAGTAAAAAAAGAGGGGAACTGCGGGAGGTATCGCCAGCGGTCGTGCGCGCGGACTAGCGCGCGCGCTACGACCGGTGACCCAGTGTTTGCAGCCACTGGTTTTGTGGGTATGGGTACGTGTGCTGAGTATATCTGTCTGCCTGAAGACCCGGAAGGCGGGGCGTTGGCCATAAAACCTGTCAACATGACCTACGAGCAAGCGGCTCCCGTCCCTGTTGGAGGCCTGGAAGCCCTGCAGTATCTCAGACAAGGCAATATT
>JABXGV010000087.1 GCA_016550485.1 archaeon | reverse complement strand
CCCACCCACCCCCCCCCCCAACACCCCCACCACGGGGATAGAGAGAGTGGGGGAGGAAGGGGGCTGCCACAAGAAGGGTGCAGTGGTTCATCGTTTTTGCGGCTTTCTAAGGGTTTGAAATTTCTGGTTGTTTCTGGTCTCTGTTTCTCGCATCATTTATAATGAGGCTGCCTATTCTTCAAGGCGGTGGTTGCGATGAAACGTGGATTGGAGTCGAAGATACGGACCCTGGTGGAGCGAGAGAGCAGATCTCAAGCGATGGATGAGTGGTCAGAGTTCTTTCGCACGATGGATTTGCCACTTTTCAATTATCGGTTTGATCATGTCCTCCAAGTTGTCCGCATTGCGAAGTATCTGGCAGAGGAGACCTCCGCGAACGTCGATGTGGTGGTCATGGCAGCATGGTTCCATGATATCGACCGACCCGGCATCGATAACCCTCCCACACCCCTTCCTCATGGGGTGGGTGGTGCTGAACGGGCACGGGAATTCCTACTCGGTGAAGGTGTCGATTCGGCGACGGTGGAGCGTGTGTGTGATGCCATCCGGAAACATCCTGGATACACGTTGAAGGCGCCCCTTGAACCCTTGGAGGCGCAGATTGTCTGGGAGGCAGACAAGCTGACAAAAGTGGGTCTGGTCCAGACAGTTCGCAGTATCATCCTCTCAACCCGATATGAGCCCAACCCTACCATGGAGGGTATCCTTGAGCAGGTGCGAAAAGCCCTACCTCAGCTTCGAGAGATTGTAGCAAGTATGCATACTGAACCGGCAAAACGCCTCGCCAAGGCGTGGATTCAAAACATCGAATTCTTCATCAATAAACTTGAGGGCGAGCTAAACCTGTGAAGCATAGAATGTAAACCTACTCTACGGGAAGGGGAGAAGAGAACTTGGAAACACCAGGATGTGAAAGTATCCGGTGTGTTTCGGCTCCAAAGGTTCTTGTCTTGTGGACTCCTTCTTTCAGGGCTAGCCCCTTCTTCGATAGAGTTCCCAGGCTGCTGCTATGATGAGAAAAACACCAAACACGGTTAGGATGATTCCAAGGGAACTTAGAAGCGTAGGCAGGTAAGTGATAGGAAATATAACGTTATGCAGAACTAAAGGAAAGGTAAAAAGGAAAACCAACGGTCCAATAATCAGGAGGATTATCCCTATAGCCAGTATAACCCATTGCGTCGTTTTTTCACCCAAGATAATTCCTTCCTCAAGAGGTCATTGGTGGATGGGACGGTGTTAGGAGATTCTCCTTAAAATCGTTTCCTCGGTGTGTTAGCGTCATCGTTGTCGGGCAGCTCTGGCGAGTTCCCTTTCGCGGCGAATACTCTCCATGATTTTGCCCTGGTAGGTGGCCCAGGCAATCTGGTTCACGATTAACAGAACACCCGCTGCAGCGAAGAAGGCGATGATGAAGACTTTCTCCGTGCCCGTGAAGCCAACGGGCAGAAGGCCAATGACATCCAAGGCGCCACCCGCTAGGAGGACGATTAACATCAAGAGCAGCAGTAACCTCCTCATCGTGAAGGTGCGAGGGGTAGGTGGCGGGAAGGACCAGATGGAGGCGGAGATAGCGGCATAGGCTAGTGTTGCGGCAAGGACGAGGAGGTTGCCAAGATGCGTTGTGGGTGGAAGGGGGGCGTAGAGGGTCGGTAAAGCCGCGAAGGTCACAAGAAGGTTGACCACGCCGACGGCGAAGATGAAATAGGTTGTTATTCTCCCAACGGCGTAAAACTTGAAATGCGTTGAATGGGGCGACATGAAACCCCTAATGGGCGCTAATGAGGTAAAAACCTTTGCGGATGGCTATACCGTTTTTCAACAGCCCTCATATTTCTCTGCGAGAAAAAGAGAAGCGGCGGGAATCCCAAGTATCGCGTTCAGTCCAGATGGGACCTACTATCATGGTAGCATAGTTGTGAACCTAATATCTTCCTACAAAAGTAAAGGAATTTAAGCTAGTCCAGTGATGCAGACCAAGCTCCTAGAAAGGAGCCTTGAACTGCAGGTGACCTATCGATGGAAGGGTTGATTACATGTCAAAAGGATTAACTACAGCCGGAGGCATCATCTACCTCATTGAATTCTTCACCGTGCTCAGCTTAACACCTATTGTAGCCGTGCCCCTTTCCCCTCCCGGCTTTGAGATGTACTTGCACCTATTCATTGTGGTTCTAGTTTTGCTACAATTGCTCCTCTATCATTGGGCCCTCGCGTTTGGGCTGCTGAGTCTGCGCTGGCGAGAATTCCCCGACGAAAACAAGAGTGCGCTCCTTGCCTTTGGGATTGCCGGCATCATCATGAGCTGCTGTATTGGGCTGATCGGTGGATGGCTAGATTGGCTCGGCACCATACTAGGCATTGTCGCTAGTATCCTCGTTATCATTGCCAGCGCCACATCTAAAGAAATATAGTCTCAGCTAGTTTTCCACCCATAACTCACCTACAAGCACCACTGTAGAACCCATAGGAAAGCCTTACTTAGGGTGAGGAAGTAGTCCGTTGGAACAAGAGGGGAAAGGGTTTAAGGAAGATTGCCCTTTAATTCAATCTATCTCGTTGGAGAGAAAATGGCACCATTCAATTCACTGGAGGTACACCGTTTTTGGCAACAAATCAAACATTCACCCTGATTGCTGGAATCTTGTTCATTATCACATTCTTTATCGAGATAGTCGGTACACTGATGTTAATTCTAATAGACCCCGAGATTGTAGGCTTGACCACAACCTATGGAAGCCTAATTGTCAGCCTCGCCGTTGGCATAATAGTACTCGCGGGACTACTCCTCTTCCACTGGACTCTGGTCTTTGGCATCTTCTGCTTCCGATGGAAGGCTTTTCCTGACGAACACAAGAACACGCTCATCACCTTTGGAGCAATCGGCATCACCCTTTGCGCTATCCTCTGCTTCCTCCTCGGAGGAGTGGTTGACTGGGTCGGTGGAACCATTGGTACCACAGCTAGCATACTAGTTCTCATCGCTGGCATCCAATCCGAAGATATGTGAACCCAAACCAGAGTGGAATCGTGAGCTTCATCGAAGGAATCCTAGCGATGGTATCGCTAGTCTAACCGCGTAAGGTAAACAAGCGTTCTGCTAAGGATTCAATCAACTCACGATAGGTCAGCTTCGCCCTCCACCCTTCCGGGATAGCAGACTCCCCGTAAAAGGCTCCAGCCAGCTGACCGTAGACCGCGCCTGTGGTGTCAGCGTCACTACCCAGGTTAACAGCGCGGAGGGCTCCATCGCGAAAGGTGTTCGAATGGTGGAAGGCCCAGAGAGCTGCCTCCAGGGAGTCCACCACATAGCCGGTGCCCCGGATGTCGGGGGGCTGCTTGTGCTTGAAGGAGCCCCTAGCTATCGCGTCGATCTCCGGCACCAGGGGATTCGCCTCCCAGTAGCCAGGAGGACCATAGTGTTCAGCGAGGAGCAGCTGCTTTGATACTCCGTTGAGCGCTCCCGTAAGAAGGGCACCGAAGTAGCGGCACGCATCCACCGCTGCCGCTGTACCGTGGGTGGTCCGCGAACTCTCACCCGACACCTTAATCGCTACTTCTAGGTCCTGGGCGTAGAACATCGGAACCGGAGCCAACCGCATAATGGAGCCGTTGCCCGCGCGCCTTGGGTCCGTGGGGCCTGATTGGGGGTCACGGGTACACCGGAAGTGCTCCAATGCTTGGCGGGTCGTGTTGCCAACATCAAAGCGGTAGCCGGTACTGCTCATGTAACCAGTATCATACCAGTGGAGGTATCGTTCCAGCTGGTCTACAGGGTCAAAGCCCTGCGTCTCAACCAAGCTTTCTGCCAAGCAGAGGGCCAGCGAGGTATCGTCGGTCCACTGCCCCGGCTCCAACTCGAAGGGGCCCCCACCCACCATGTCACTGATGGGCTCAAAAGAGCCGGGTACACGGAACTCAAGCGTCGTTCCTAAGGCATCACCCACTGCCAGCCCCAGCAGGGCACCTCGATACCGCTCAATAGGTTCAATCAACTCAACCTCATAATAGAACGTCGATGCTAAAAAAGGGAGGTGCCCAGCAAGCTTGCTGGGCGAGGAGTGTTGTACGTGCGTGTTTCTACTTGGGTTTCCGGAAGCGGAAGAACCAGAGCGCGACGATGACGACAATGACGATGATGACAACGGCGACTATGATGCCTCCGAGAAGAAGCGGGGAGAAGGGCGGTAGTGGGGTGTAGTTACTGACAGTTACGATGACGGTGTCACTAGCGGTGTTGCCTACTAGGTCCTGTGCGGTGATGCGGATAATATAGGGGCCATCCGCATATGTCGTGGTGTCCCAGGAGAGGGCGTAGGGCATGCTGGTGGCGTTTTGCACGAGCGTGTTGTTGACGTACAAGGCGACGAAGGCGAGACCGCTCCCAGCATCAGCGGCGAGAAAGTTGGGCACCACAGTACCGCTAACAGTATCGCCATAAGAGGGGGCGGTGATGATGACTGTAGGGTCGGTGTCATCGCCGACGGTGTAGCTGTAGTAGCTGCCCGTGTTGTCGTCCACCGTGGGATTCCCGGCGCCATCAGTAGCGGTGATGTAGTACTCCACGACGGCACTCCATGCCTGAGCAGGGATTTGCCCAGAATAAGTGCCAATGGGACCTTCGCTCATCGGCAGGGGGGACCATGTACCGGTATCGACTCGGTAGGAGAGCTGGACTGAGCTGATGTCACTGCCTGCATCGTAAGCATCACAGCTGACGGTCACGATTTCGGCGTACTGGGGGCTGGTGGGGTTGTGGGCGATGTTAGTGATGTCGGGGTCGACGGTGTCGGTCACGGTGTAGCTGTAGTAGCTGCCGCCGTTGTCGTCGGTGGTAGTCATGCCCCAGGTGTCGTTGGCGGTGATGTAGTACTCGACGAGGGTGTCGTAAGGTTGTCCGGGGATATCCTGGTCGTAGGAGAAGGTTTCAGGCATCTGGAGGTGCTGCCAGCCGCCGCCGTTGGTGCGGTAGTGGAGCATCACCGTGTCGAGGTCCTGGTCCTCAGCGTCACAGGAGATATTCGTCGGGTCGTCGTACTCCGGGTTGAGGGGTGTCTGGTCGATGTTGGAGATCTCGGGGGCGGGGTCGTCGTAGAGCCAGAAGTCGTCGAGCAGCAGCTCCAGCCGCCCGCCACCAGCACTCTCCGAGGAGAACCGTACTTCGTGCACATGCAAGGTGGATGCGGGGGTCCCGAACCCTGGAATTGCTTCAAAGTCGTGGACCAAGTCCCGGTGCATCGATACCCAGCTACCGACGGTGTCTGCGCCGGTGACGTTGAAGTAGCCATCATTTGAGCTGTTGGTGACACCGGGCATCCCGCAGAGATAGTAATGAAGGTCGAAGGAATCAGACGAGTTAGCGAGCCACACCCTGATGTTCGCACTGTTCCCTGCAGTAGTGTCCTGGTGGTTCCACATTAGATCTAGGTATGTTTCGCGGGTCCCATTGAACGGACGATTCCGAACATACTGAAGCCGGCTTTCGGAAAGTCCTGCTCCGCTAAGTGTGAGGTTAGCCGCTTTGCTGCCCGAATAGGCCATGGTGTCGGTTACGGTGAACCGGGAGCTGGTGTATTGGGTGAAGCCCCGCACCGGGTATCCCCCTGCGGGTTGGTCTTCAAAGCTGCCTCCGTTGAGAGAGTGACCGGTGACGTGTACATCGTCGATTAGGGTGACCACACGAGACCCGGCGCTGCGTGACTGGGTGTGAAATTCTATATAACGGATGTAGAGCTCGGTTACGGCGGTAAAGTGGGTTTTCGCGTCAGCCCAGAGGTTCCGGGAGAAGTGCGTCCAGCTATTCGTGGTATTGAAGTTCGGCGCATGGAAGTAGACCGCATTAGAGCTATTAGTATAAGGACTTCCGAAGCCGCCATATCCCAACCAGTAATTCACAGTACGGTAGATATTGTAATTATCATACAGCGACAGGTAAACCCACGAGCGGGTGTCGTAATCGGGGGCTTCGAGGTCTAGATGCCACCAGAAGCTTAGATTGGCCTGGTTCAGGCTGGTCGCCCTGATATCGACATACTGTTCAAGTTCTGTGTGAGAGTAGTTGCCAAAGGCGAGGGAGGTGGAATTCACACTCCAAGCGCCCGAGTGGGCTGTCGCAGACTGTGAGATGTACCCAGGATCTTCGTTGCTATAGGCGTACCAGGGGTCGAGGCTCCCAGTTTCGAAGTTGCCGTTGCTGGTGGCGCCACCAATGAAGGTGGTTGTGTCATTCTCTAGGGTAAAATCGTCGAGGAAGCCTCGGAGATACTGTGTCGTATCTGAATACGCGTAGGCTTCAATCCAAATCTCGTAGACCACCAAGTCGGGACCAATAGCGTCGGGGAAGTTGTACCCGGGCACGGCCAGGACTTCAGCGGTGAGGTTGTGGCTGAACCGGTTCCACTGGTGGCTCGGCTCATCCACCAAGAAGAAGATGTTATTAGTACTGTTACTGTGCCAGCTGGCTGTCCCATTCAGCACATAGTATATGTAGTACCAACTGCTGCTAGTCGTGTTCCTGAGCACTATGTCGACCATGAAGTAGTCCTCATCGGGGTGCAGGTTCTGGTCAAGGTACCAGGAGAAGGTCAGGTTCGTTTTACGCATATCTGCGTTTATGTCCCACAGGTCAAGATTGGTAGTAGAGTCTGATTGGCCTGTGGGGCTACGGCACTGGAGCCCCAAGGAATAGGAGCCTTCATAGACTGGCCAGGGTGACTGGGCTGTCCAGGTGTACTGATCGTTGGAAGGATATTCACTCCAATCATAGGCGTTTTGTGGGCTAGACCAGCTTTCCAGGTCGGGGTTGTAGAGGTGGTTGTGGGTGTAATTCGCCAGGCTCAAAT
>JABXGV010000086.1 GCA_016550485.1 archaeon | reverse complement strand
TGCGCAACCTGGGTCGACTCCTTCACCGGCTATGCCCTCGATGAACAAGAAATCGGCAAGCTGTGCAGAGAACACGATGTCTGGTTCGTCCTCAACGGCACCCAAGGGATAGGGGCACGTCACATAGACGTGGCAAATACGCCCGTCGATGCCATCGCGAGTACTGGGGCTAAATGGCTTCTCGGACCCCACGGCACCGGCTTCTGCTGGATCAAACCCGAACTCCTCAACATCCTCGAATACAATCAATGCTACTGGCCGGTCCATCACGGTGACCGGGACCTCGACCAAATGCGCGACTATCGGCTCAGAGAGGATCTCGGCGCAGCCGCCTATGACGTGTTTTCCACCGCTAACCACTTCAACAACGTCCCCTGGACCGCCTGCATCGAATACCTCAACGAAACGGGAATCCCCCGGATTCAGAAACACAACGACCGCCTCGTAGAGCGGCTGATTCGCGGACTCGACCCCGACCAGTTCATTCTCGAGAGCCCCCGCTCAGGACCTGCCCGAACCGCTATCGTCGTTGTGAGCCACCGCGATCCAACACGAACCCGCGACCTCTTTGACCTCCTCACCAGCGAGGGCATTGACATCTCTCTGAGGGAAGGCAATCTCCGCATTAGCCCCCACCTCTATAATACTCCCGAAGACATTGATAGACTCCTATCAGTACTCATGTGTAACGTCTAACTTCGGTATTGGGTGGTTCGCTGGTATTCCTCTAGTGCCAAAGACCAACTGGATACGATTTCAGGATGGTTACTTCGGTAGCCTCAAGTTCTCCCTTACAAATCCTAACATTCCCGCCATGAACAGAAATGACGCCAAGAGCGCCTAGATCATCGGAGAAAAATAGGAGGTTCAGAAGCCGGTAGTAGGTCTCCTAACTCCTCTTCGCCTAAACTCCATTCCTATTAAAATGCTGATATTTTTTAAACTTCGTTGTAAACGACTTGTTTACTGCCGCATTTGGGACACTTTTTCGGTATGTTGTTTGTCGTCCAATGGTGGTTACATGAAGTGCACAGGCATCTATACAATTACATCACCACAATTGTAGTTAGCGATATCATAAAAAAGATTTTTCTTTATGGTGCCGCTCCTCCGTTAGGGTTTTCGGTCAAGATTTTGCCACTCTCAACTCGTATTCTTTCGGAATATCGCCACGCATCAAGTTCTTGTACTCCTAGCAATCGCTGAAACAAACATCGATTTCACCTAAGTACTAAAGGCTCACTCTCCCTGAGAGTGGCCTGAAGGTCTCTCATCGTTCTCCCGGGTATAACCTAATTTAATTATAGGATCCTGTGGTTGCTGATTTTCGAATAGCAAGAGGGGCTGTGATTGGGAGTTTTGGACACACTAGTTCAAGTTCCTCTAGCCAAAGCTTTATAAGGGAGTGTTATGTAATTCTAACATAATGTTAGAAATACATAACTCGGATGTGGTTGGATGAAACGTACAATAAAAGGACTCACCGCAATGCTCATCTCCCTCTTGGTAGGCACGATTATCGCCCTCGGCTCGATGATTATTACCGGTGCCCAGCTCAACACCAGTGTGGCCAATGCACCCCGATTAATTCTTATCGGGTTCCTCGTCACCTTTCTGGATCCTGTCGCCATCCTGCTTTACGTCATGGCAATTGCCCTGATAGTCCTGGATAGTCGATACTTCGGCACCCGCCATCGTCGACTCACCATCACAGCGCTAGGTTGTTTTCTCCTCTGGGCCTGTGCCAACATCTTCGGGTTTCTCCCCCTCTCACTACTGGGCATGCAACTGGGCTCCCTCGCCCTAATCCAGACTGGTCAAATGGTAAAGGCCACAGCAGCCCTCCTGCAGTATATGGTTCCATTACTTCTCGTGGTGCACCTTACGACAGGACGAGAGCGCCAGCTTCTGTATCTTGCCGCAGGACTCACCGTGGTGGGCAACTTCTTCGTCGTCACACTCCCCATCAGCACCATTCAACTCGCGCCAGTCGATGTGATGGGGCAAACCTGGTATATGATGGAAGTCCTTGTCGACTACACTCAGGGGATCTACCCACTTCTCCTCGCGCTAGGGTGGATGGGAGGTGCCCTCTACGCCCTAGTCTATGCGCTGCTTAGACGCCAACTCCGATACACACTTAACACCACCTTAGTGCCAGGCGCAACTATTACGCCCACCATAGGAGCAGGCACAGGTAAACACCGAATCCCAACGCTTGGAGGTGAGGTGTATGAGTGAGAGTAAGGCTCCGTTTAACTGGGGGAGTCCGATAATCGCGGTATTGTTTATAGTCTGGGGCGCTGTCTGGTATATCTTTCAGACCGAACTACTGGGAAAACTCCTTAGTGGGTTCTTTATCGTCTTTGGGCTAGGCTACCTCTTGGTCTATGGGTGTGCTATTCTCTTAAATAGGCGAAGCGCGATGTGAAGCCATGGCGAATCCAATCCGTGTTTCGGTCATCCGCGCCCTCATCTCCATTTCCTTCATTATCTGGGGCATCTTCTGGTTTCTCTTTGGGTTCAACTTCTTCGGAGAACTCCTTGGCGGATTTTTCATGATCGTGGGAGCTATCTTCCTTGGCTATTCGGTTCGAGAACTCCTGCGGTATCGGAGAACAGGGGAAGTGAAACGGCGGTGGGATGAGCGAGCAGCACTGAATCAGCTCAAGGCGGCTCGCCGCGGTTTTGAATTCCTCCTCCTGGTCATTGCCGTGCTGTTGATTCTGTACGCCCTGCAGCTCATCAGTGACGCCCTCTTCGTAGTGTTTACGGGTTTTGTGTTCGGCATTGGCGTAGCCATCTATTTAGGCTCCTATTATTGGTATGAGGGGAGAGCGTGAAAACTCGCATCAAGGAATACCGGGCCCGCCATGATATGACCCAAAAGGAGCTAGCCGCGAAGGTCGGTGTCCGCCGGGAAACCATCGTATTCCTCGAGAAAGGAAAATACAATCCCTCACTTGAGCTAGCTTATCGCATCGCCAAGGTATTCGATACTACCATCGAGGAGCTCTTCATTTTCGAAGAGGAATAACACCAGATGTTTAAGGCAATACTCAGCGTTTCCGCCCTAGAGGTGTGTGCCACATCGTTCACATTTTCTAGGTGTCCGTTGGTGTCGCTTCTTCATTATGTGATGGCAGCTTGGACAGGTCACAGTACTACCTGAACTAGCATCTCTTTGTATACCTGTGATAGCACCTCTTCGTCTATCTGAGCCAGTACCTCTTCGATAGCTTGCACGACTACTGTCAGCTCCTGAAGCAGGTCTCTCTCCCATCTCGCCATCTCCGAAACGAACCGTGCCCCTATCTCGATCAACCGCAAACGTACGTTCCCTCTGTCCTGAAGTACGCGATGGTGAAACACGCGCTGCTCTCACAGTTGCCCTCTTTGCAATTGAGTGTCCGCAAAAGGGACAGGTCCTTGCGTCTGACTCGATGTCAGCACCACAGCTAGAACACGCACAATCTGTCAATGTGAATCTCCTCAGCAATTATGTAACAAAAAGCTCTACATTTTAATGTTATCGAAAGGCTGATTGGGTGTTGCCAATCCATCAAGGCATTATGGTCTGTCTAGTGGAAGCTCAAATCGCTAATGAAAAAAAGGGATGGTGCCCAGCAGCTAGGCTGGGCGGTGAACGGTGTACTACTTGCGTTTGCGGAACCGGAAGAACCAAAGCAGAACGACCACTAAAACGATGATGATTATAGCGATAACTGCGATGATACTACCGAAGAATAGGGGAGATGCGAGATAAAATAGGCAGGTGACTGTGAAGGTCCCACTCAGCTCGTTGCCATAGGGGTCAATCGCCTTGACCTGGAGCCCGTACACCACGCCGTAGGGCAAGGGTCCTAGACTGGTGACTATCCCTGAGCTGTCAATGACAAAGTTCGTCGTGTCGTTAATCCACCAACTAGCTATCCCGGAGAGGTCTGAAGCCAAGAGCTGGTATTCGAGGAACTGGCTAGCTGTTAGTACCTGATCTGTTGGAGTCTCTGTCCAGGTCGGTGAGAGAGTATCCTCAACGGTCACTGTAAAAGCAGCGGTCTGCGTGTTGTCGAAAGTATCGTTGACCCAGACCTGCAGTCCATAGACTCCCACTGCCAGAGGAAGCGCGTTAGTGATGATTCCTGTTGTGCTGATGGCAAAGTTTATCGTGTCGTTAATCCACCAGGTGTCAATATCACTCGGGTCGGTGGCGTTAAGGTCGTAGCTGAAGCTGGCTCCGAACTCGAGACCCTGATCCGTTGGTGTTTGTGACCAGCTAGGTTCAGTTGCATCCACGTCTAGCTGGTAGCTCTCAATGCAGCCGCTGTTGTTGCCCTCGTCGAGTTCCGTCACATCAGCGTCACTGTCAATAATCCAGCCCACATAGTAGGTGCCTGTGCTCAAACCCGCGGGGAAGGTCCCTGACCAAGTTACGGTCCGGGAGCTCCAGGGATTGATACTGGACACTGCGACCGTGCCAATCAAAAAGTCAGCAGCTGAGATGATGGCATTGCCTGAAGCGTAGAATTTCACGTTAAAGCCACTGGAGGCGGCGGTGCCCCAGTTACTCACCTGGGTCCCCACGGTGAATGCGGTGACGCCATCTCCCACCTCCGTGGGTGTGAAGTAGCCATATCTTTCAGCGTATTCGGGATCCTCTGCTTCCCATTGGAGACTCCAGCGCTGCCCCCGATCTACGAGGTCCGCTTCATCATCCGGTGCGTTTCCAGCATCATCAGTAATCTTATCATTTACCCAGTCCCAGATGAGGACTCCAGATCCAGAGGCGGTTTCTCCACCAAGGCGAGTACCATGGTTCGTGGTGTATGAACCATACACGCCGTAGGCATGAATTGTCAAGGCATAACGGTTTCCGGTTCCGCCGTCGATGTGGTAGATTGCCATGCCTGATTGCCCACCAGCTGTGTCGATGTAGTACCAGTGGTTCTGAGCCGTAGCGTAATCACCAACATCCGAGTCATAGTACAAGTTGGCACCGTCATCGAGGTCACCGGGATAGCCAAATCCGTGTAGTGTGCCAGTGTAGATGGAATCAGTGTATGCGGCGTATTGACGACCCAACCATCCGCAGGTTGCGCCGATGTTTCGGTCCAACCGAATCCAAGCCCAATCGTATTGATGACTTTCACTACCTATCCAGGTTGTCGAGGTCC
>JABXGV010000085.1 GCA_016550485.1 archaeon | reverse complement strand
CTTCTGAGAGGACTATTTAGGAAACAGCTATAGAATGGCGCTAGAGCCCGCCTACACCTACTAGAAAGTAACCATCCCGCCTCCTAGCCTTATCGGAGGCAAAGGAAATACCCTCAGCTAGAACACTCGCTTTTTCAAACTAACTAGCTGGGCACAAATCCAAGTCTGACTACCTTCACCTTTGACGCATTGCTGGAGCTGATGCCAACTAACCCCCACAAGTAATTGAAACCCGACATAGGCTGCTGCAAACCAGCGATACACGCCAAAATCAACCCACGAGAGGGCAAAGTCGGTCACAGGAGTAGACGCAGAAATCACAATGGGGAAAATCCAAAGCACGACCCCAAGAAGTATGAGATGAGGGTAGAGAATTCTCCGCTGATGAAGCATTTCAAGACACAACAACACCAGTGGGCCCCAGACGAATACCACTTGGGCGCCTAGGATAACGAGAAAAAGTGGATAGGGGAGGAAAGGGGGTAACGGGCTGAAGGGATAGCCCCCACCAATCGTAATAGGCAGAAACACGTTATAGTAAAGGACGCCGAAGCCAAACCACAGAAATCCTCCGATATTAAACAGAACATCGATTGGCGGCTCTGCGAAGAGCATGGTCGGATCCCCGATGGGCTGCGCTACGTAAAGATGAAGGAGATACAGGCTCACCGCCCCCGCGAATGTACCCACTAGAATGAGGGCAGAACGCCAGCGCCGCCGGAAAAGAAAGAGGAGTAGGATAGCTGGGAGTGCAAACCCAAAGGATTCCTTGATAAGAAAGGAAAGTGCAAGACTTCCGCTGGCAAGCCACGGTCGCTTTTCCCAGGCCCAATACACGGAAAGAATCAGGAAGGGCATCGCAAAAATAGAAATCTGGAATTTCGGTATCACGTTGAAGAAGTATGCATACTGAGTGAAGGCTGCCATCAATCCTGCCCAACCTGATCCCAGCATCCTCCGTACCGTCCAAAAGGACAAGAGAAGATTACTGGCAGCCACAAAGACACACACAACACCCAAGGGGAACGGAAAGTAATCGCCCGCCCAGCCGGTTAAGCCGGTTACAAGATAGAAAATAATCGGGGTACGATATATGCGCAAGTCGCTGGGATCGACGCAGACTTGTACGGAATGACGCCAGGCGGAGTAAAAATCCTCGCCGCGAATCATGAAGTAGATGACGGTGCGATGCATTGTGTCGTCATCGAGTGCAGGGCCAGGGATGAAGGGTGCACCCCAGAAAATCGAGAGAAATACGACCCAGACGATACTACACATCGCAAGGAAAAGCAGCAACCCAAGAACACCCTCTTCTTGAAGTTGTTCCGTAATCCACGACATAGCATCCACCAGTAAATCCCGGTTGCTAACCACTGTGCTGCTATTTTAGCTTGATGTCTGCTTGAAACGCTTTGATTTCAAAAGCGCTTCAATTTCTGGTAGAAATCGTATCTGTTAACAAACTACCGCTGTTTCTGTCGCCTTATTACAGAGGACACAGATGCGTTCTCTCAGTTTTTCAATTGGAACCGATTGGGTTACAAGCTGATCCGCGAGTTGTTCTATGGCTTTCAGAATGTCGGGTTTAAGGTCGACAGCAACTCCTCGCTTTCCTTTTCGGTAATGCGAAATCGTGGCTTCAGTCGTAGCTAGCAACTCGGCAATTTGGCGCTGTGACATGTTTCGGGCTATTAGGGCCCGGGCTAGCGCTGAACGAATTGCGGGTAGAGTTCGCCAAACAGCTGTTTCGCAGGGAAATGACAGCATAATCTCACTTCTTGGTCTTTACTTGCAGTTAGGTTGACCGGCTCATTGCATTAACAATTGTTAAGTATAATGAGGCATATGAATATAAATCCCTTCATTATGCTACTGAAACACAACTGGTCCTGTTTGTAGGTGAAGTCTGAAAATGGAACCCGAGGATATGCGGTCTGACCTTCCGATAACAAAGGAGTACATCTACTTTGACAACGCAGCGACAACCCTTGTTCCAAAGCCAGTCATAGACACTATGATAGAATATCTAGTTGAGTACGGGGCGAACATTGAGCGGGGAGCCTATTCACTGGCTGCGAAGGCTTCAGAAGCCTGCGAGAAGGCACGAAACAATATCGCTCGTTTGCTGCTCCACTGCGATCCCGAAGAGTTCATCTTCACGCGCAACCAAACCCAAGCCTCAAACTTTGTAGCGTACGCTCTTGAGCACCCGTTCTTGAATCGGTGGAGCACAGGGTTCAAGATGGCGCCACCTCTAGTCCACTGGACTCCAAAAAGCAAGATAGTCACCACTGTTCTCGAGCACCACTCAAACCTTCTGCCTTGGATGCGGCTAGCTAAGCATGTCAAGGCTGAGTTTGTCACCATAGAACCAACACCAGATGGTCGCTTATTACCGGAGACCTTTGCAAAAGTCGTTGACGAGAACACCGAGTTTGTTGCTTTTCAACAAGCATCGAATTCCATGGGCACAAAACACGATGTTGCCGCCATCGTGCAAGCAATCAAGAAAGCAAATCCCAACTGTTTCGTCTTCGTTGATGGAGCTCAAGGAGCAGGGCACCTGCCTGTAGATGTGAAGGCAATGGGCTGCGACTTCTATGGGTTCTCTGGGCATAAAGGACCTCTTGGACCACCCGGAACTGGTGGCCTCTATGTGCAAAAGGATTTGCTTACACGAATGTCTCCTGAAGAGATTGGAGGTGGGACAATTGCTGCAGTGACAGCTGAGGATTATATGCTCCGTGTAGACCATCGAGCTCGTCGGTGGGATGCAGGAACTCCCAATATCGTCGGGCTTATTGGGTTAGGTCGGGCGGTTGAGTATGTTCACGAAATAGGCATCCATCGTGTGGAACAACGGGAGCTTGCGCTTACAAAGCAGCTACTTGATGGACTTAAAGATATTCCAAATATGGAGATATATGGTCCCACGAATGACATTGATGTCAAGGTGGGGGCAGTGTGTTTCAACCTCTTTG
This sequence comes from archaeon, assembly GCA_016550485.1. Taxonomy (GTDB): domain Archaea; phylum Asgardarchaeota; class Hermodarchaeia; order Hermodarchaeales; family Hermodarchaeaceae; genus YT-063. The sequence goes on along the minus strand of JABXGV010000085.1, from coordinate 486 downwards.
ATTGGCAATCTCATGATGTGAGCCTTGCCTTGGACGCCAAATGGCGTATCCTCACACGTGCAGGTCATCACTGTTGTCAACCCCTAATGCATTTTCTAGGAATTTGGAACACCTACAACGGGAATGTTCGAGCTAGCTTTCACTACTTCAATCTCCCTTCAGAAGTAGAGGTATTAATTGATGCATTAAGGCAGTTGACAGCTGGTTAATGTCACGAGGTAATGATTTCTAAGCCTATGGCGTTTTTACTAGGGCATCCTGTATCAACGCAAGTATTTGTCGATAGATGGTTTCTGCTTTCTCTGGAGAAGACACACCTTTCACTAGGATATTGCCTTCGCCTACAACACTAACCTTTATTTTAGGAGAAAGCTGTAATTGAAAACCAAGAGCGCTTTTTGATATAATTTTGTAATGTTTTTGGAGGATTTGTGCTGCTCGTTTGATATCAATCGCTGCTGGAGCGCTTGCATGTACAAGATAGGT
>JABXGV010000084.1 GCA_016550485.1 archaeon | reverse complement strand
GATTGAGGTCATTCTCCTTGGACCCTTGGTGATAGCTGCGCTTTGAATTATCCTCAAAATTTTCAGCTAGGAACTGATTGAAGATAAGTCTTTTATGTAGATAGACGGGCAGGTTATCTGGAGCTTCTTGCGAGGAGCTTTGCTGACACTAAAGCAGGATTTAGTAGTCAGACTTGGGGTTGGAAGCAGTGATCCGTCTACTTGGAGTCATTACGCAGGGAGGAGTACCAGTCCAGTGGCGAACCTCCCTCGAATCAAAAGGAAAGTTGTTCATCACTGGCATGATTGAGGTTGTAAAAAAACTCTCCTCGATGTTTGGCAGCGGCGAAGTTCAAATGCTAGAATTCGAGGATGATAAACTCCTTGTCACCGAATCAGCGAAGGGCTTCACGGTCGTCGCCTTAGTATCGAAGGCTGAAAAACACCTTGAAGGCCTCATCCGGATTATCGCTGAAGAACTTGATGAAGCCGACATTCAACAGCCGGGTGGAAGCGTGACTGACGCCTTGGCAAAACAGGTCGATTCCATTCTTGAACGGTATTTGGAAACGAGTATTGACGTTGAGCTCTACGATGTATTATCAACCATATGGGAACCCATTCTCACCTCCTTGAAGCAGCATAAAGAACATGCCAAGCTCATAACAAAATCAGATCAAGCGCTGTTAGTTGCAGGGAGAGAGGAGGAGAAAAACTGGCTGCAATTTGATCGTAAAACAAAAGGTACATTGAAAGAAGCCATAGATTACGCGTTTTCAGGCGCTTTTGATTATGCATGCGCTGTCGCTAAGGATTTGGAAACGCCCATCGCAAAACTCTTCGCCATCAAGACTGGACTGTTAGCGCTATCAATGACGAGGACTAGAGCGCCTCCCCCTAGTGTCTTGAAATCTATTGCTGAAACGTTATACGATTCAAAGGACCCCTTTGTCAACCTGGTGAAGGCAGCTTTAGGATTTAGGAATCAGCAAATATCTTCAGAGGAGTATTTTAAACAATTTCGTATTGCAGCTGAACAATTCCAGTTTCTTGATGATGAACCGAACCTGCTCAAAGCCATCCTTCTTGTCGACCCCATGATAAAGATGATTCCAGCATTTTGTGTTCAGATGATGAACTACTTCAAAGACAAGTCTATGGTCATTACGACATTCCTTTCTACACTCTTAGAGCAATCCAACATCAGCAGCCTCTACGCGACAACGAGCTACGATCAATTCAAAGACAATCTCGGGATCTGGAAGACGAAAATACGGGCAACTCTAGAGAATGTCGCTCTAATAATCCGTCCTGGATTGTCACAGATGCAGTACCTTCGCAAGGAAACGGAACAACGCGAACTAGGCATCAACGAATCCCTTAACATCCAGACCTATCTAGAGTTAAGCACTACTCTAGCCAAATCGACTATCCTTGCTCTCAGTGAACGAAAGGAAATACTTGCTGAGATTATCCGAATTTACAGAGAATATTTCCGTGGGCTTCTTCGAATCCCTACCCCCTTGTTTAACACCACTATTCAGAGTGTCTTCCAAAGTGTTAGCGTAGCTATGGCCGAGTATTTCTTGCTAATCACTGGGAAAGGGAAACCCGAACATATTGGCCACATGCATGAACTCCTACGTGATGTTGTAACTCTAATCAATGATGAGTGGATGAAACGACAAGTTGATGCTTCACCCCTATTCGCCGTGACCAATGCTCTTTGTCCCATCCTTTCTATGGCGGGACAATTATTCGATGAGGAAGTCCAGCTAACCTATATCGCGTTAAGAATGACCAACAAGGATGCTATCAGCAAATTGCAGAGTTCAGACCCTCAGAGTTACGCGATGATACTTGGTTGTCTTCTAAACACGTTCGCAACATTAGCGATAAAAACGATGGAGAGGGAGAGCAAGACCCTAGTTCTTCAGAAGTGCATTGAGGCGCTCATTCGAGTTCACAAGTTCTTGCTCTCTCGATGCATTATATGCCGTGCCGATGTTATCACCGTAACCTACCTAGTAAATCAAATGATAGAGGACTTGCCGAAGACCAAACAAGAGCCCATTATACGAGCAGTATTCGCCATGAACCGTGTGGTGGTCCCCAGTTTTGAGAAACACGGATACGAGGCCGCAGTAATTGGAGAACCGCTCATTAACCTCCTGATTAAATCCTGGAAACTCTTGGACAGCGAGGAATACTATCAACGAATGAAGATGCTGTTCGATGTTGCGCTCTCCGCATGGCGTAAGTATGGGTTTACCGAGAAAGCTACAGAGTTTGAGAAAACCTTCACCGCGCTTCTCGAATCGTAGCGTACCTGCGTTGGCTGAATTTGTAAGCCAAGATCGAACCACGTAATCTATTCACTTTCGACGGTAATCGATTTGTATAAGGTAAGAGAGAAAAGACAGGCACACCTGTTAGAATGTTCAGCGTCTTGTCTGATGGTGAGCTAGATGAAAGAGATAGCGTATGGATCTGCTGTACTTCCACGTTTACTGTGCGGAACAAGCCCGTTCATGGGCGCCGGGCAGTTTGGACCAAGTGGAGCAGCTTGGTACCACCAGTTCTTCAATCATCCTGAAAGGATGGCAGAACTCATTAGTCATTTCTGTGATGTGGGGTTTCCAGGGGCACACATCATTGCCTATCCGAGCATTATCGAAGCAGCACGCCTGGTAAAGGAGAAACAGCCGTTTAAGGTCACAGCGTCATTGCTTCCTGATGACTGGCTAGAAAACCTTGATGGAGTGGCAGCCCTTGAGCCAGAAGTGGTCTTTGTACACGGTTCGATGACCGATGAGTTTCTGAACCACCAGATTGATGAGCTTCAGGAGTGTCTTCAGGCAATCCGGGACCTCGGAGCCTTCCCCGGAATGGCGACTCATGATTCCTATCAGACCCTTCGAGCTCTTCAGGCTGAGGGGCACCCACTTGAACAAGAATCCTTCGGATTACTTCTACCCATCAATCATCTAGGCTGGGCAATTGGCGGTCCACTAAAAGCCGTCCTTGACTTGCTCGAGAAGACAGATGCTCGACACCCAGTAATGGGAATGAAGGTTCTTGCTGCTGGGCGCCTCGCACCTGATGAAGCGCTAGACTTCATCTTTAGGCAGGTGAAATTACCAGTTGCTACGGTTGGTATTGTAGCAAAGGAGCAGGCAGAAGAACTAGCTTCAATCTGCCAGGCTTTGTTAAGTGAATTAGGTGAATAACTACTGGGATCCAGTGTTTCCTTCTTAGGACATCAGCTGAAAGAACAGCATGAGGATTGCTACGATAATCAATGTAACAACTATGACAATGACAATAATCGCTGCTATCTTTCGCCTTCTTCGTTCTTTTTCTCTAAGTGCTTTCCAATACCCGCGTGGTGCTTTAGGTGCTGCCTTTAGGGCCTCCCATTGTTTTCTCTTATCTCGGAGGGTGAGGGATATTAAGAGCACGGGATAGCCAATCCAAAAGATGAAAACACAAATGGGAAGCAGCAACCAAGGAAGATAAAGAACCAGCAAGAATATACCAATGAGGCTGAAGACGATGTAGCCAAAATGCATCCACCAAAACTCGTCGCCTTCCATCCAATGGGTATCAAAATCGGGTTTAACTTTCCCTTGTTTCTCTGCTAGTCGAATCATCTTCTTCTTGTGCGAACCCAGATGAGAATCACAGAACAGGGGAAGAAACATGCTGAAAAAGAAGCCACCAACTACGAGCCCAATAGTGAGGGGCAGATAGATCGCATCAAGACCCGGTAATTGGGCAAGTAGGTGTTTGCGCATTCCTTGCGAATCAAGTGGATAGTGGATTATCCCTATTAACAGCCAGGAGAGTAGTTGATGCAAGTCTATCATTCAGGAAGTACCTCCTTCCTTGGATTACTTATTGCAAGGGTTGTACCCTCAACTGGTATTTATAGTGTCTGACAATCGAGTGATTGCCTTGGCTGGCTCGCTGGTCCGAACAGGGCTAATCTTAATCGTTGCGAGTCTGTTGTTTCCTAATCTTTGGAAAGAGAGCGCCTGTGCGCTGCTGATATTCACGATAGGCTTCTCCAAAGCGCTTCACAAGATCCTTCTCCTCGAAGTGAATCATTATCGGAGTGTATACAAGGATGAAGATGAGCGACCAAAGGACAAGGAATAGAGAATTGATGAATAGTGCACAGACGACATACCAAGGGAATTCGCCAAGCGTCTGCGGGTGGCGGATGTGGTTGTAGATGCCTCCGTACATCTGTGTCTCTCTTGACGGCGTCATGCTTTCGCCACCTGCAGCCTTAACCCCGAGTATCCATACAACGGTACACGGAATGAGTAGGGCTACTCCAATGATGATGCCTACCAAGCGATCTGGGTGAACAGGCCATGCTAGTTCGGGGATAGGATACCAAATCCATAGAATCATATTGAGCAGCATCACCAGCATGAAGATGGCTGAGATGCTTCGGAGCAGCTTGCATTCTTTCCAGGCTTTCTCACCACGTTTCTCAGCACGGGTTGCAGGCATGACGCTAAGGATGTATAGGTATCCAAACAGGAGAGTAGCGATTTGGAGTATTATGAGATTGAGCCAAGGTATCAGCATAAAGTCCCGTTCTTCTACGCGCGTTAATTTAGACGTGCATACAGACTATGTAAAGTT
>JABXGV010000083.1 GCA_016550485.1 archaeon | reverse complement strand
GTTGAACGCAAAGTTCACTGACGCTGTTATCGTTGCCTTCGTCGGCTCCTTACTCAGTGCTATTCTTCACTGGGGATTCAACGTTGGATTCCCCATGCTAGGTCTGCCCTTTGCCCCCGAAACCATCGACCTGATTGCCCTTGTTGGTGCCGCACTAATTACGATTATTGTGTACCTCCCGTTGTTTATGCACTTCATGGACGTCGGAATCGGAGGTGCTGTGGCTATGGGAATCCTTTGCCTCATCATTTACATTCTCATAGAGATTCCAGTGTACTTCTTTGCCCCGCAGTTTCTTGATTACACACCACTCTAGCTAGGGAGTGTATCAACACTCCCTCCCTCCTTTTGTTTTATTTAGTATATCCAATTGGACACTATATTGATCAGGTACATCCTTTCGAGCACAATTGTGAATGCAAACCATTAAACAATCAGGTTTTCTCTCCGAGAACCCAGAATATAGGAGTGAAGGTGAAGCGTGGTGGCGTCCACGGTATCCCATGGGCTTTGAGTAGATTAGCCTCCCCGCGTATTTCTTTTTGGGCTGCTGGTTTGTTGAATTCCCAGGCGAGGACTCCGAAGCGGATTCGTTTATAGCCCTCTTTGTTGAGAGCCAAGGGAAGTTGACTTCCTAGATAGGGATTGGCTCCTAGATTGTGGAGATACTCAATAATCGGAGGAGCTAGGGGTTTAGTATCTGAGAGTCTTAGAGGGGCTTCGATGCGACCGTTATAATCGGGTTCGATTGAGGCGAACAGTCCACCTGTACGAAGAGTTCTATAAGCCTCCTTTAGAGCGAGCCGATATTTTTCAATCCACATAAGGGTGAAATGATCTAACGTGAAGGAGAACAGGTTAGAGCGGAAGGGTAGTGTAGTTGCATCGGCAAGCAGATAATGAACAGCATTATGGTCGCTGTTCTTAACAGCCTTTGAGAGCAGAGTCGGGTCGATATCAATACCGATAGCGGTAACGTAGGGAGTATTAAGTGCAAGTTCTAGCGTGATAGTTCCATTACCGCACCCAAGATCAAGGGTTAGTGGCGCATCCTCCCAAGGAACCTGGTCGTAAAAGTACTTTCGAGTAGCCTGAGTGCGACGGGCTTGACCACTTAGGAAGGGTGAAGAGTAAGGTAGCATTAGATAACCATCTCATTAACCATCACGCAGCAGAGCATTCGAGAGAAATTGTAAATGCTCAATAGTCAGCGTAATCTGCTAGCTGCCGATACTGTGATGGCAGCATACCTGCTTGTATTGTGAGAAGAGGGGGCAGCCACCACCACAGATTTGGAGTAACTTACAGGTCTGGCACTCCTTATCTAGCGATTTACGACTCCGTAGGGCCTTGGCTATCCGATGATTCCAGATGGTTGCCCACGAGTCTTTGAGGATGTTTCCCATTACCTCGAAGTAACTCTGGCAAGGGAGCACATCCCCGTTGGGCTCGATTGCGAGGCTAGAGAACGCCGCGCTACATCGACGAGGTCCTAGCCCGTAATCAGTGGGGTCAAAGTAGCAGTATTGGGTTGGTGAATACCAGATAATACGCATATCATTTTCACTGGCTACCACAAGGACATCTGTTATGATATCATTAAGGTCCTCCTCAGCGATGGCGTACTCGTCTACCACGTCAAGACCACTACCTGAATAGATTAGGCCGTTCATAGCAAAATGGGTTTGTCCTTTCTCTGCAAGGAATTTTATTGTGTCCAATATTGTAGGTCGGTTGAGTTGAGTCAGTGTCGTATTCGTGAGTGTGAAGATATCAGTAGCTATGAAGCGCTCAAGGCCAGCTACTGTCTCCTTCCATGCTCCCTTCACACCGACCATCTTGTCATGGATTTCGGGTAGATGTGATTCTAGTGTGATTTGCACATAATCCAATCCCGCGTCCACAAGCTCGTCTACAAGTTTCTGTGTTAACAGTCGACCGTTTGTGACAAGCCCCGCTATGATGCCTATGTCTTCGCTATAGCGTACCAATTCCACTAGGTCATCTCGGAGAGTTGCTTCACCCCCAGTGAAAGTCACGTGCGGAATCGCTTGGTCAAGTAATTTGTCTAGTATTTGTTTCCACGATTCAGTGTCAAGCTCACTTTTAGCACCCCATTCTCGTCGTTCGGGGGGCACATAACAATGGGAGCAGGTGTTGTTGCAACGATAGGTAATGGCAAGATCTACACGATATGGAGCTGAAGGCTGGTGGGAGAAGGGTTCGACTTCATCGAATCCGAATGTTTCAATAGGGGAGACATCAGGTTCAGCAACGAAGGAGAGTATCTTCTCCTTCAACTCCTCATAGTGGGCACGTATCTCATCAGTATTAGTTCGTCGGTATTTCTTTTGAATTAGCTCGATTACATCCTCCTCTGAAACACCGCGGAGTGCAGCCACGGCATAGTCGTAACCAGTTTCATTCAAGAACAATAGCCTCGACGCATCGATAACAAGTACACCGCCATCTTTCTCTTTTCGAAGATGGAATCGATGCCCTGAGAGACTGCCCTTGCCCCAGATAATCTTGTCACTTTCTGACGCCATTTTTTTTGCCTCACAATACTCAGGTTACAACTACTTGAGCCACATTTACAAGAAAAGTGTATCGAGTATAGCACTACTTTCCTGTATTTCAAGCAAAGGCGCTTGGTTATTAAAGGGAGACAAGGTTCCCGGGAAGCATTAAAGCCCCTTTTTCTTGAAGGTACTTGGTCATCTGACGGACTAGCGGTACAGACTGTACAAATAACTTCATTCTATGGGAATCAGAACCGACAAAAAACTTGGTACCGGATTCAGCCAGCAAGTCAATAAGTTCCTGATCAGGATGAGTCCTCCCCCATGGATAGTTTAATCCCGTTAAATTGACTTCAACAGGTAGGTTGTATTGCCTACTAATTTTACCCAGCTCTAGTGTTCGCGTACGCCAGTAATCTTCTGTCTTTTGAGAGGCCTCAGAGAAATTAGGCGCATAACGCATGGCGGCGTCGATATGGGCTATGCCATCAAAGAGTTTCGAACGAATCGCTGCTTCGACTTCTTCAAAATATCGACGCATAACATCGATCAATACAAATTTCTGTACAAAGATAGCCATTTCACGGCGACTAGTGACTGCTAATCCATCTACGTTATGGACTGTACCAATGAGGTAATCGAAATCGTGGCAGTGGTTATCACAGAATTCTCCTACCTCTGAACTAAGGTGTGAATAGTAGTCTACCTCAAGAGATAGCGATGTGTTAGGGTAGCGTGAATGAACCTCACTAAATTCCTCTAATAGTTCAGGGAGGCGTTCCTCAGTTAGATAGCCTTCTCGATCTTGAAAGGCAAGTTCAAAATGATCCAGGTAGCCCACATGGATGGCAAGTTGTTCTCCTGCTTCTGCATATGCCTTCAGCTCTTCTACCGAGTCGGAGCTGAAATGGGTGTGTATATGTAAATCATGTACCCTGAATCTAGATGGCATTACAGACGAGCTGGGAACCTCTTACCTAAAAATCTCTGGTGTGCGTCGATAGGACGTCATTTAGCCTAATTGAGTCCTATGAGAGATTTGGAACTTGAATTGCTGTCGTGTATAGGGATAGACCTTGTTATCGAAGTGACCTCCGCGATGTTTTACGACTTGAATGTAGTTAATTTGTCGTTCTCGTGGGAGAGGGGGAGAGCTGGTGAACCGAATGATAGTGTCGCTAACGCGTTCAATACTCTCAACGAACTCGCTTGAGTGCATCTGAGGGTACAACGATGATAGGACAGTGAGTTTCTGTTGTCGAACAAGGGGAAGTAGGCCTACCCAAAAGCGCCAAGCTGTCTTGTCAGATTCCATGGCGGCTAACAAAACGCTTAGTGAGTCAATGTAAACAACAGGGCGTTCCATGGAGATGAAAGTGCTTCGTAGCTCATCGTAGAACTTGGCTGCATAACGCACGTTAGCACAAACCACAACTGAACCATTTTTAGAATCAGGAACGGATGCTGGCCCTTCGATAGCCATCGATGATAGCGCATCGATGAAAACCAGTTGTTCTGATTTCGCCGAGGAGAGTATTTGGCGAATATCTGGGAGAACTCTGTATTCATCAACTGTGTGTTCTGATAGGAGGAGGATACAGTTTTCCCCACTGTTGATGCCGGTTCGGATAAAGGAAAAACCGAGGTATCCAGAGATTCCGCTGGATTCACCATACATCTCCTCTATAAGACAGGTGGTCCCGCGCCTTAACCCACCACCTAATAACGCATTAATAGAGGGAGATTCTGTGCTAATCAAATCCTCCTTTTCTGCCATTGCCGAACCTGCCTTCAAATGAACTGCTAGATTATCTTCTCCGAAGGCATTATAACGTTTTTCCAAGAGATTAGCCCATCCCGGTTTCTACAGGTTTTCTTAAACTAGCTTCTTTTCAAGTATCGTATATCTGCGGCTGACTACCCATCCAGATTTGAGGTAAAAGGGTACGTTTGCCCAGCCAGCAGTTACAGAGGATGCACCTTCCGCTTTCATCCGTAGCATTGATTCCAATAGTAGCGCAGTTCCGATTTTCTTTCGTCGAAAATTCTGAAGCACGGCGATAGGACCGAAATATCCTTCATAAAACATGGGATTGTACATTGCCCAACCAACCACTGCCCCTTCCTTTAAGGCAACTAGATGGGTGCCCCATTTGTCAAATCCTTTTTCCCAGGTTGGTGGGAAAAAGTTGGGAATCTGTAACCGTTTCACAAACTTCTTCATTTCCGATAAGAGCCCAATTTTGTAGGGTTGAATCACTACACCCATTTGTTTGGTATGCTGCTGGGCTGCTATGTGGTAGGATGAAGGAGTAAAGCTTGTAAGGTCAATTGATACATCCTCCTCCAAGTCGACCTCCTTGAAGCCATTTGCTTGGTAGAACTGTCTTTCGCCAGTGTAGCGAACATCCATGCCTGGGTTGAAGAAATAGCCAGTATATTGGCCTACTTTGACTGCTGTTTTTCCCTCTGACTTGATGAATGTGAGAGCTAGGTCGAGTAAATTACGTTTGAGGATGAGAGGCTTGGCACACTCCTTTAGAACGTATAGTCCCTTGATGTATCCATACTCCTTCTCAGCAGCAGTTCCCATCCCATCTTGACCAGCTATCCCTCGTCTTGCCACAGCGGAGACAAATCCTACAATTCCCTGCCTTTCAATCGCAACCTGGTGGCCAGCAGCGACGTAGTTGGGGTCATTTAAGGTTCTGTGTTCAAAACGTTCCAGCGACATGTCATCTAGAGGAAACGCAGCTCTCCATCCTGCAAACACGTCATTGATGTCTGTTTTCTCGAGATACCGGATTTTTGTTTTCATCGCTGCCCCACTGTAATGGTAACGGAATATACTGAAATCAAGTTTCTCGTTGTGTTACTCTACTGGGATTTGTGTCTCCATTTCGACAAACGGCTTATCGTCTTCCAACCAAACCCTGTGGTAAACTTGGCGAACTGGCCCTGCCTGCCTGTACCCGTTTGCCTTCATCCAATTGGAGACTTTCATAACTATGGAGATTTCCTTTTCTGCTGATTGCGGCCCTTCATATGAAGTAAAGGCGACTTTGACTTCAGGCAATGTCTTCTGCGTTATCAGTTCATCGGGATTTAGTGGAGGGTATGCTGCAATACAGGCTTCGCATCGGATATTTTCAACAGACGGAGCTTGATCAGGTGTGGCATGAAATAGTGCAATCGGATCACTAGCCGTGACAGCGCCCTTTCCTCGCAGCCAATTCAATAACTTACAAGAGTGCGCAGGAAAGCCCACCTCCTTCAGGAGTGGGATGAATTGCGCTGACTTTAAAGCAAACACTGGAATGTATAAATGGGATTTCCCGCGCAGAATCCAGATCCAACAAGTCCCACACCACACCCTAGGGAGCAGCAGACAACCATTGACCCTCTCCAAGGCCGAAACCATCAAGGCAACCCTGGCCGCCACCAAGGAGAGACGCCGCCACCAAACCTGCCGGGTCTACCGGGTCAAGCTATGCCGCTCCCACCTCAACAAGGAAACCACCCACCATCTCCGCAGGCTCTTCCTAGAAGCCAAGTGGCTCTACAACCACCTCCTCGCTCAACCTGACATCTTCACACAAGACTACAAGTGTGCTGAGGTAAGGGTGAAGGTCAAGGACCGCTTCGAAACCCGCACCCTAACCCACCTCTCCTCCCAAATGAAACAGGCCCTACTGGAGAGAACCAAGGACAACATTCGGGGACTAGCCCAAAGAAAAGCCAAGGGGCATCGGGTTGGAGTCCTCCGGTTCAAGAGCCAGCTCCGCTCCATCCCCCTCAAACAATACGGCAACACCTACACTATACTAGACAAGAAGTATGTCCG
>JABXGV010000082.1 GCA_016550485.1 archaeon | reverse complement strand
TGCTGCTTGGCCGGATGGGAGAATGCTATACCCAAATGGGCCAGTACAACAAGGCATTGGACTCGCTCCAATTTTCATTAAAGATTGCACGTGAAACAGGTAACCGTGAACGCGAAGAGGAGTTAATCGCCTTGATACGGGAAGTGAACAAGGCAATGGCACAACGCTAGAAACGCCCCTCGAACAGGGTTTCGATTATGGATCTTACTGCATCGCCCCGGTCTTCTTGCATTGGCAGCAGAAGCGATTCCTTCTCTTTACCTTGGTGTCTGTGCATTTGGGGCATTCTTCGTGTCCACAATAGATGCATCTTCGACGGTAAAGGCTTCGGCCAATTTCTGCACCTATCACCTGGGCGTGACACCTCCTTCCACACAATCCCTTTCTAGCTTTGGTGAATAAAAAGGATTTCTGTTTGTTCGGTGTAGCCCAGGCTTTTTGTAGACCTTGTGGTGTCTGGGAAGGTTTTTCCTTAGGGAAGGTTATATACTGTATCCTCGCTGTTGCTAGTGGAGTTGGAGCTGTATGAGTGCCACATCGGACAGCAAGGTCTCAGCCCTCATTTCAAAGCTCAAGGACTTGGTGACGAAATACCAGAAGACTTCGGATTCTACTCAGCAACAGCAATTCAGAGAGAAGATTTCTGAGAATGTCAGCAAACTCGTTGAGGAGGCGGAGAGGCTCTACGAGAAGGGGCAGTTCCAAGAATCTCTAAATCTCTACACACCACTGCTTGATCTTGTCAGCAAACTTGGCATCCGAGACCTTGAGGGAATTCTAAACGAGGGAATTGGAACTGTATATCTAGCTTGGAGGGACTACACAAAGGCTCTCAAGTTTTTGCAGCAAGCAAGAGACATAGCTCAACTAAGCCGTGACACAGAAGCCGAAGACTCCGCCCAGTATCGGATAGCTGAAACTTACCGTAGAATGAAGTATTACAAGGAAGCCTTAGAGATACTCAAGGGGGTCTTGAAAAACAAGCAGAAGAGGGACCGCCTTGGTGAGGGGGTGGCACTCAACCAGATTGGGCTTGTCTACCTGTTCTGGGGGAAATACAAGGACGCGATGAAGCGATTCCAGAGAGCCCTTGACCTCTTCCAGCTAATAGGCGATGCATATTACGAGGCGGTCACCCACGCCTACATCGGGGAGACACTACGGGAAATGGGAAAGTATACTGAAGCGGTGGATCATCTTACGAAGGCGATGCCGATTTTAGTTAAAGAGAAGGACAGGGAAACCCTTGGTCTGGTCTACTTCAATTTGGGTGCCCTGTACGTGATCAATAAGCGATTCACCGAGGCGCTAGAGGCTTTTGAGCTCTCGAACAAGATTAATCCGCGGGATGCCCGGAGCTGGGCTGAACGCGGCTGGCTACTGGAACGGCTAGGCTTTACCGACAAGGCCATCGCTTGTTTCCGGCAAGCCATTGCCTTAGACCCCGAAAACACGAAAATCCGCGACCAACTAGCAAAATATGGGGTCTACATCTAATCTGATGCTGGTGTTGTCGCGCTCTGGTTTTCATCCCACTAGTTGTTGAAGTTCTTTAAGTAATTCGGGCTTTTCAAGAAGGGCAGCAAAGATACCTACATATAGAACGATTTTTCTTAGAGATATCAAGGAGCCGGTTGAAATCATTTCCAGTGTTCGTTGATTGCCGCTCTCTACTATCCTTTCCAATCCCTCCTCTCTTGCCCTGTCAAAGTGGGTGAGGATTTCCAGTAGTGCCTTCTGGGGAAGTTCCTTCCCCTCAAACACATAGCTTAGTAGGCTACCTATCCTTTTGGCGATGGTTTTTCCCTTTTGAGTTTCCCAGTAGCTAGGTGGGTCCTCGATGAGGAGGAAGAAGTCGGCGGTTCGTGAGAAGAGCTTCTCGGTGACTGCCTTACCTATGACGAGGCGTTGTCCGGCAGGGACGATGAGTCCAGCCTCTTCTAGCACCTTCAAGTAGCGATAAATCGTTTTATCAGATTTTGGGTCAATTCCTGAATCTTTTTCGGCGGCTTCTCGATACGCCTTTACCAAGTCCCGTACTGTCATGGGTCGCTGGCGTAGGACAATCAGCATAGTCCAGTACTTGGGGTTGAAGATCAGCTGTCGTGTCTTTCTATCTTTGAAGATTTTTACGGGGACCGGCTTGACGGTTATTACATCTCGGTATTCTTCGGGTTCTGACATGAGTTCTACCACCAGGGGCTTTTCGTCGTCGTCGTATAGTGTGGAGTTTACTGTGGCTCTTTTTTCTTTTTCGTTTTACTAGCTTGGATTTGGTGCTGATACCAATACTCTTTTAAAGAATATAAAGCTATTGACATTGCATGAGAATCATTTTCTTAATTAAATGAGAAATATATTCTCCAGATTACCAAATACACCCCCTCAAAAACCCTACCTAGGTGAAAAAAATGGCCCCACACCAACACGGAAAGACCCTGATTCTCTTCCTCGGGTTAGGTCTACTCGCCCTCTCCCTGGGAATCTTCCCCCCAGCTCGGGCTGCTACAGTCTGGGAGGACGACTTCAACGACGCCGATTACAACGGGTGGGTCGTTGAAACTGGAAGCTTCACCGCCGCTGGGAACACCCTCCGTTGCACCAGTGTAGCCCTAAGCGCAATACAGCATCCTTCAACTGTCGCCTCAGGAACCTGGAGCTTTGATTTCGTGTTCACAGGAGCCGCCCACGTCTCTGCAGTCTACTTCGCTATCGGAGTAATCAGCGACATCATGGGCAACCAGGGGTACCAGATTCTCTTCAACAACTATGGCTTCAGTTTACAAGTGATCACCGATTCAGCGACCGACATCCTTGACAGCTACACTGCCCCTGACGGTGTCCAGGGAAGACAACACATAGACATCACCCGCGACACAGGTGGTCTCTTCAGAGTCTATATCAACGGCACACTCCAGATGGATGCCACAAACACCGAACACAACACAGCGAACTACTTCCTGATCCACAGGTTCCAAGATGAATCAATTGACAATATTGTCGTCAGTAACACCGTTGATGTTACACCCACCACAACCGATCCTGGCACTGGGAACCCCACAGGCCCGCCTCCAGGCATTCCAGGGTTTCCCACAGCCGCCATCGCCATAGGCTTAATCATCTCAGTCATTCTGGCACTTATTATTCGGAAACGACAATCATCCCTGACCCCCAATCCCCACTAACTTTCTTTCTAAACGATCCGTGATGCTCTGCTCCAGGCTGGAAGGGAGTATCACGGATTCTATGTTATTTTTCTCTACTCGCTGAAGAATAAAGCCAAAACACTATCAGTTTACCATCTCGGCATCTGTTTCTTCAGATACTTGATGGTCAGTTGGTAGCCTTCCTTTTCCTGCTGGAAGAAGGTCAGCAACCGGTGGCTCTTTTCTTTGATGGTCTTGACCAGTTTTCCCTTCCCCTTGTACTCGACGATTGCGCTGAGCCATTCATCGTGGCTCTCCTGGTCGAAGAAGACCCGGAAGTCATCTTGAAGTCCATGCCAGACCTCATCGACTCGGTCCTCAACGCCTAACAGAAATTGCACCACCTTTTCGGTGTCCTTGTCGGTTTCTATCTTGTAGCGGAACCTGCCAAAGTCCTTGATTTTATCGTGGAGTTCTCGGAAGTCCACGATGATGATGGTCTTGCTGAGCTCGTCAAATACACTGATGTCTTTGTAGCGTTCCTTGAACTCCCTGAGCTCCTTGTAGATCTCGGGGCACCAGGCCTTGAAAGGGATGATGAACCGTGCTGCCACCTCTCGCTTCAATCCTAGGCGCTTCTGAATCCAGGGTGAAATGTAGTAGACTACAATCCATCCCCCAATGATTACTAGGGCAGATAGAATCCCTGTAAAGATTGCATCAAAGGATTGCATGGTTCCGCACCGTCAAGGGCCTGGAAGTCCCTTACTCCATTCAGGAATTGGGGCTTCTCTAAAACAGGTATAGACAGTGTGAAGGTATTTATCTGCATAGTTTGTATTGATACAGGGCTTGTGGTATGGAGTATTATGGCGCAGAGATAGGCTTACAGCTCAACCTCGTCTTGAGTAGGCGGCAAAAAATCCTCTTCATTGTGGTTGCCATCGTATTATTGGTTCTGTTGGTTCTCTCGATTTACTATGGGCCACCATGGCTGTGGATCTACATCGCCATTATCATGATACTCTTCTGGATTGCCCTTGTCTGCTATGTCTCCACTGGCAAGGAAGGAGCTAGGGCTGAACGGCTCCGTCACGCTAGCACTCTTAACAAACGGTTTTAATAGATTCGTGTGTGTAAGAGTCATAGGTTTTACCTATGAAAGAATTGGAGGAGTTCGGCATTGTGGGTTCTTTGAAGGATGAACTCGCTCAGCTAAACACCCAAACACGAATGGTGCTGAAAAGATACCGGAGTGGTGATGTGCTTCAAGGGGAGGCGTTACGTGCGAGTATTCCTAGAATAACTGATCTAATTACGCGGTGCTATAAACAGAAGCTGTTCCAATACTCTCTCCTGTTGATTGATCTGCTGCAGGAGGTGGGGGGTGCTCTTCGGCTGAATCGCATCGAAGCCTATGCTCTATCCCTTCGGGGGTTCATCCAACACATCCTTGGGCTCTTCTATGAGGCTATCGACAATTACCGAAAAGCGGTGATAATCTATAACCAGGAGAATTATACGCCGGGGATATCTTCTGTCCTTCAGAGAATGGGTGAAACCTACCTCGCGCTCCTACGCTACGAAGAAGCGCTATCCTGTTTTGAACGCGTCCTCCAAATCGAGCCTAACAACTTGCAATGTTGTCTCGGGAAGGCGAGCGCATTAGAGTTACTGGGGAGAGATGCGGAGGCAATCGAGTTCTTCCGCTGCGCCCTTGCGATAGATCCAAACAACAGAGAGGCACGCCAGGGACTAGCGGGCCTTGGTGTCGACGTATAACGACGTAACTGGATTTCCTGAGTGTTACTTAGGCATTTTATTATACCACTTCTAGTTTCAAGGTTCTTATGGACTCGAGTAAGGAGGAAAAAATTGAAGAGCTCCTTGCCTGGGGCAGGGACCTAGTAATCAGATACAATGGGACCCGGGACCCCATCGCGAGGCTGTCTTTGAGACCGCGCATGCGCCAGTTACACCGAGTCCTGAATCAAGGTGTACGTGTTTACTACAAACAGAAACAGTATCAGAGGGTTCTCCGATTTGCCAAGCTTCTCCTACCAGTTACTAGAGCCCTTCGAGCACACGTTGACCGAGC
>JABXGV010000081.1 GCA_016550485.1 archaeon | reverse complement strand
AGGACAAACTCGCAGTGGGGGTCGCCCTTGGCGATGCATTTGGTTTCAGTTGTTTCTAGTTCTGGGAAACCCTCCGCCTTAGCTAAGCCTTCAATTATCCTTGTCACGCCCAGATAGAGATAACAGCGGGGCCCATCAGCAGAGCCTTTGTATCGGTCCTTGTAATAGGGTTGGGTCTTCTTGATTACTATTCGTGCTGGATCTGTCTGAAATTCTATGAGTTCAGCTAGCCCCCAACCTGCTGTGTTATAAGTTTGTATAATATACTTGATTTTTTCTTCGAAGTGCATTCCCTTCACTAGGGGTGTGTACATCTTTAACATTCGTGTTCCCCATGTTCTGGCAGCGCTGGTGACCAAGGTGGCAGCACCCATATCACCTAGGGTGTTCTCAAGCCCAAGTTGTAGAGCTGCGAACCAAGGGCAACTTATTATGAGATGTCGCTGGTTTTCGTACATGAGGAGCCCGTCGTGAACGCGATATTCTGTTTTGATTTTCTGTAGCTGGTCGTCCATTTTTTACACACTCCTAAATTGGGGCCTCAGGTTCGATTATCCATTCACAATAGGAATCACCTTTAGCCTTACACTTGGTTTCGGTCATTTGGAGTTTGAGGTCGATCTCGTTCATTTTTGCAAAGAATTCGAAGATATCTAACAGCCCAGATGTGTAATAGCATCGTGGCCCGTCGGCTTTACCCTCGTAGACATCTCCGATGTATGTTTGCTTATTGACGAGTACGCAACGGAAAGGATTTTCGCTGAATTCTTTAATTTCGCCTACACCCCAGCCATGGAACTGGGTTATTTTCAATAAAAAGCCTAGCTGTTCTTTAAAGGGCATACCTTTAAACATCAGGTCAACGCCTGCTTCCTCTGTCGAGTCTTTAGCCGCCTCAGTTGAGGCGTGATAAAACAGTGCAGCAGCTCCGTCAGACCCTACGACTGCTTCGATTTCTTGTTGTAAATCCGTAAGAAGAGTAATCTCAGTAATCATGTACCGAGTAACACCCATGTGGATATTGTTGTTCTTAATTTGCAACATAGAGAAGAACATATTTACCTCGTTTTCACTTAACATGCTTTCACTCCAAATGACACGCCGATTTTTTCAGTTTTAAAATTTGTTATGGAAAGCCCGAAGTATATCGTAATTTGAGTAATTCTCTTGAAAGGTAGAACTTCATTTGAGGAGGGGGATAATGCCTTCTGCAAGGATGCGGGAGACGTCCCAATAGGTGAACGGGGCGTTTCGCTGGCTTACTCCGTTGATTACTTCAAGGCAGAAGTGTTCAACACCACCCTGGATGAAAGCTTCCAGCTTCTGTGTTACTTCTTCTGTAGTACCAGCTAGTGTTATTGACTTGAGGGTCTGTTCAGGGATATCAGCAACTATAGGTAATAATTTACTGATGTCGATTCTAGCTACATCAGCTGCATCATAGGTTAGTAGGCTTAGTTTTTGGGGATCGAGTCCTTGTTCTCGATAGATTTGTTTGTAGCTGTCGCGCCAGTATCCGAGTTCTTGCAGAAGCCCGGGCTCTAAAGCCAATTGTCCTCTAAGTCTCCCGAGATACTGTGATATCTTCGCTGGGTCATCGTTTATGAAAACCCGACCCCAGAATCCACCTGTCAAGGTTGAGAGGTTGCGCCCAAAGCGTTTCATATGGCGGTGGATGTCTGCTTTCCCTTCCTTGTATTGACGAGGTAGGGCTGGAAAGGGGAACCAGCCATCTGCGAGTTCTGCAGTGAGCCTTCTTGTTCTTGGTCCATTACCTGCAATCCAGACTGGAACCTGTGAATGGTTGAGTGGTTTGGGCTCCAAGACCGCTCTTTCGAGGTGGAAGAAGCGCCCTTTGTGATCTACTGGACCTGTTTTACTCCAAAGGAGCTTCATCACTTCTATGCATTCGCGCATACGACTTACAGCACGTTTGATGGAGAAACCATAAGCAGAAAGGTTCATTTTCTCCCCTGCCCCGATTCCTAGGATGAATTTTCCACCTGTTTGATGGTTCAACGAGACCGCATTTTGAGCCAGGATTGCGGGGTGAAGCCGAATGCCATCAGTGACTGCGACACCGAAGGTCATAGTTGGTGCAAGTTCTGCAAAGGCGGCCAGCATCGTCCAAGGGGAAAGGAAGGCATCAATGGCAAAGGGGGGTAACCCTCGTAGATGATCGGGGACCCACACAGAACTCCAGGCCTTTTGTTCAACCATCATAGCCAACTTCTTTTTTACCAAATCCCAGTTCCTTGAAAAGAACAGTTGCTGCCCAAACTTTACCATGTGGGTTCACCTAATAGACGTGCAATCGTTTTCTGCTGAGGGAAGACCCCCCAGAACTATTTGACGTAAAACACAGCGCTATCTTATAAGCCTAGCAAAACTAAGTCAGAACTGCGTATGAAGGGCCTCAAACAAAATGCATAAAGCCTTTGAACCGTGTTTCTTTATTTGAAGAATAGGAAGAGGATTCACCCATGACTCACCGCCTCCTGCCCAAACACCGGTGCCCAGTCTGCGGTGGTAACATCACGAAAGTGGTTTTGGACGAAGACAAGATTAAGAATGCCCCTCGTGTGCCAGTTCTTGTTCCAGTCTACTGTGATAGGGGCTGTTTCCTTGTACTCTTTGTTGATCGCAGCTTCACCATTCGAGAAGCACAACCAGCTTTGCAAATCATTAGTACACGGGGGGCTTCAACGGAAGAGAGTACAGGATAGCTGGAGAAAGAACACTGAGCAGAGCTTGCCAAAGTTCTATAACGGGATGCACTATACTGTCTGAAAAGGATAAGCGCATCCTTCCCGTGCTCAATGCCGCCTCAATCGGCGTTGAACCTCTGGTAGACATAATATCTCTGCGGTTAGGGCCACCACTATTAAGACAATGATACCCAGCCACATCCAACCCACCCACACCTCGGCTCCATCAACAGTAGTCCAACTGCGTGTTACTAGGAGCATTACTGCGGATATCAATACGACTGCAGCAAGCACGAGAACACAGAGGAACTCCCAGCGCTTGATAGCCATCAGTTATCACCATTAATATCGAACTGTTACCATTTCCTCGTAATGAGGGAAACCCTCAGTAGGATGTTCGGTTTCAATATTATGAACCTTTCGACTCGGACACAATTCTTAACAACACTTAGACTTAAATTCAATCCAACTAATATGATGACAAAATTGTCATTTCTTGAATACTTTGAAGGCGAATACCATGATTAAAACCAAACTCACCGAAATGCTAGAATGTAAATACCCCATCATTCAGGCCGCGATGGGGCCATTCTATACAACCAAACTCTGCGCGGCGGTAGCTAACGCAGGTGCATTCGGTATTGTCTCACACACAAATCTCCGAGACCTTGACCCAATCAAAGCAATGGAAGAAAGCATACTCTATGTCGTTGAAAATACTAGCGGTAACTTCGGTGTTAATATCCGAACTGCTAGGCTGCAAATCGATTACCCTGAACTCATTAAACTCATTCCTCGACTCCGCAAAGAGAATCCAAAGGTTCGGGAGCAACTCAAGCTCGTGGTGACATCAGCAGGAGATCCCCGACCTGCTGCACACCACTTCAAGACTGTAGACCCAGACCTTCTCCACTTCCACGTAATTCCAGCCAAATGGCTCGCTGTGAAAGCCATGAATCCTGCATGGTATACGAAGAAGAACCCTAGCACCAAGGGCGACCACATTGATGGGGTTATAGCCACTGGCTATGAAGGTGGAGGTCACAACTCGTACGAACAAGTCGCAACTACTGTCCTGGTAGCGGAGATGGTGGAGCTCTGCGGCGACCTCCCTGTTGTTGCATGTGGCGGCTTCTTCGATGGTAAAGGTCTAGCCGGAGCGTTGGGAATGGGAGCTGTAGGAATTCAGATGGGCACTCGGTTCATTGCAACACAGGAGTGCGAATTCCACGAGGACTACAAGGCACTCATTTTACCTGCAACTGACGAAGACACTCTCATGACCACCGGCGCTTTTGGTCCTATTCGGCTACTGAAAAACGAATACTCGAAGACCCACGGTGCTCCAGTGCCGGATCGTCAAGCCAGAATGGCACAGGAACAAGCGATGCAAGCCGAAGACCTGCTAAAAGAAATGGAATCATACGAGCTCGTTTACCGGGGCGAAGTTCAGAGGGGGCCAATCCTCGTTGGACAGACCGTTGGCGGTATTAGTGAAATTCCAACCGTCAAACAAGTTTTAGATAGAGTAATCAAGGAAGCTGAGCAGCGCCTCAGAGCGGTAGCCAAATATATCAGCTAGGCTCACTCAGCACGCCATCTCTTCCTAGCCAAGCGAGGAGAAGATTACTCCTCGCATTTTCCTCCCTTCGCTATTTTAAACTAAAAGACATCTCTTTCAAAAAGGAGGTAATGGTTTATCTGATTTGGGGTTAGTTGCGCGGTGGTGTAAGTGTGTAGGCGCCAACCTCCTTTCAGGTGTTCTTCAATTACTTTTGCTATATTTTTGTGGTGACCAACTAGGACGCATTTATACTCGAGGTCTTTCATTTATGATAACACCACGAAGTTCTCGAAACACCACAGGTATAATCTTTGGTGTAGTGGCAGTCTTTTCGATATCAAGGCGATTATCTGGATGAACAGAAGGATTAAGAGGGAAAACCGAGGAAGAGTGTTCGGGGTATCCGAGTTGGAGTCCGCTATGCAAAGAGCGGCTGATGCCGCTGTAGAAGATGTTCTCGGTGCTACAATCACTGTATTAATTGACAATAATCTAGCTAAGCCAGGTCTGGGGAATGTATGGGGGCTCTCCTTCCACGTAAACGTACATTACGCTGGTCGTGATGACATCATCCTCTTTGATATGGGAGGTAGTCCGCAGGTGTTCCGGCATAATGTTAAGGCACTTGGTCTGGACCTTGCAGAAACCCGTGCTGTAGTGATCTCCCACTTTCATACAGACCATTATGGTGCATTTGAAACGGCAATGGAACATATCAGCAGCAAGGACTGTGTAACCTACCTTCCTGCAAGCCATGCTGTACTTGAGGAGGTCATTACGAACGCCGATGGTCGGTTCATCGTTGCGGACATTTCGGAAGTCGTGGGCTCTGGAATATCAACAACAAGTGCTCTTGGGCCCAAGTCACTCAAAGAACATGGGCTCGTCATTAATACCGCTGAGAAGGGAATTATCCTACTTAGCGGGTGTGCGCATCCAGGTGTAAATCGCCTAGCTAGTAAGGCACAGAAAATATTTCCAGATAGCCCTTTTCACGCTGTCATAGGCGGCTTCCATATAAAAACTCGTGAAGAAGGCATAGAGCTTGCCCAAAAACTAGCGCAAATGGATGTCCATTTTGTAGCTCCCTGTCACTGCACTAGCGAAGCTGCGAAACAGGCTTTTCGCGAAGTCTTCAGTGAAAGATATTGGCATATCGGAACTGGAACAGTCCTAGAAATCCGGTGAACATTTTCCAGAACCTATCAGTGGTTCAATAACATAGAGGCATCAATAGAAATCAAGTTTTAATCCGCCTGATCAAACTTTCTATTTCAGAAGATAGAGACGGAAGACCTTCAATTCCAATAAGTGGACCTAACACATTTAGCAACAATTCTTTCTGTGGGGCTGAAAGCTTTTCCTTGAGAACTTTCTTTGTTGATTTCACCACTGATCTAAGAGCAGGAAATAGGTGAGTTGTTAGAATATTCTCAAACACTTGGCGATTATTGATATCCACATGGTTAAGCTCTATCTGGTGTTCATAGCAGCGGTCTAGTACAACTTGTTCGATCTCTGCCGATGTTGCGTTCTTTTCGAGAACTAAAATGTGCCTCATTCTTGGATACGCCCGTCGATTCCTCATGCACCGGGCTAGGGCTTCGTAGACATCACCCTCTGTTCGAATCCACCTCGCCTCTGCAAGAATCGTCTTCCTCCCTTTTCTCCTCGCCATTATGTCAACAGAACCTGAGCCCTTCTCAAGCTTAACCCGTCGTCTCACATCATACCCTTTAGATTCGAGGTACCGAGTATAAACTGATAACAGAAGGAACTCAGACACAACAAACACCTGAAGGTGGGAAATTATCCTACCTAGTATATGAGTGTTGGTTCATCAAGAGGCACCCCGCGCAAGCAGGATCAGCACACTGCTACTTTGCTTTGATTTCCTTCAGCAGAGCCTTGATATCGTCAGCGAGGGAAGGAGGCGCCTTGACTCCTTTAAGGGAGTTCACCAAATCAGTAAGCACCTGCTTCGAGGAGCTGGTGGGATTACTCTTCAATATCACCCTCGCCACTTTCATCATCCACCGAAAAGCAGGGAAAATGTGAAATGTGAGAATATCCTCGAAGACCTCGCGATCGTTGATATCAATATAATGTATGAGAATTTCGTTATCGTAGCATGCTTGAAGGACTTGTGCTTCAAGTTCTTCATCTATTGCTTCTTTTTCTAGGACAATCACTGCCTCGGCTTTGGGCATTACTTCTTTATTTAGCTTACACCGGGCTAGGGCTTCGAAGACATCACCTTCGTTTTCAATTTTTCTGGCTTCAACTATCAGAATCTGGTTTCCCTTTTTTGCGACAACGTCGACAAGCCCAGAGCCTCCAGGGATTTCTACGCGGCGTTCAACTGTGTATCCATTATCCTCTAGGAATTTTGTGTAAACGCTGAGAAGGAGACGTTCAGACATGATTTAGCACCTCTATCATTTGAGTTTCTCAATCAGTGTTTTAATATCAGCGGCTAGGGTGGCTGGAGCTCTTACATCCGTTAGGGGCTTCAAGAAATCAGTAAGAACCTGCTTGTCCTGCCCTTTGGGTTTTTTCTTGAGTATCTTGTGGCTTGTCGCTATCAGTTTATGGAGCGCTGGGAAAATATGGACCGAGAGTATATCTTCGAAAATTTCACGGTCGCTTATATCTACAAAGTTCATTTCTATATTGTGTTCATAGCATTTTTCTAGAAGTATGAGTTCGATTTCTTCTGAGGTCGCGTCTTTTTCTAGTACTAGTATGTGCCTTGCCTTGGGGTATGCTTGGCTATTCATGATGATGCGTGCCATGGCTTCTCGGACATCGCCTTCGGTTTTAATCCAGCGAGCTTCACCGAAGATGGTTTTCCGTCCCTTTGTTCCCCTGAGATCAACCGTACCTGCGCCTTTATCCAGCTTCACACGTCTTTCTACTTTGTATCCAATAGACTCGAGGTAGCGCGAATAAATACTTAGCAAAAGGTACTCTGACATTTTTTTCACCTCGATATGTCCTTGCCTTGATTAAATGGGCACTTGCCCTTTTATAGTTTCTAATCAGAAACGTAACTGGGTGCTTAATCTACAGTTGACTTAAGCTTACATTATTCTAGAAGAGCTTTGATGTCGGCGACGAGGGTAGGGGGTCCACTAATGTCTTTTAGTGCTCCCAGTATATCGTTTAGGACCTTCCGGTCTGAATCAGAGCCCTTCTTGAGGAGGCTCTTGGCCTTTTTCAGCAGTGACTGGATTCCTGGAAAGACATGACATGTCAGTGTGTCCTCGAATACTTGGCGGAGATTTATGTCAACTATATGGATTTTAATCCCATGTTCCCAGCAGCGGTCTAGAATTGCTGACCCGATTTTTTCTATCCCAACTGATTTATCGAGGACTAGTACTTGTGCTGCCTTTGGCAGTGCCTGCTTGTTCATCACACACCGCGCTAAGGCTTCAAGGATATCTCCCTCTTCCTTCACCCATCTAGCCTCGACGAGGATCGTCTCTTTGTCCTTCGTTGCCTTGATATCGGCTTGACCTGCACCTTCACCTAGGGATACTCGCCGCTGGACTTGATAGCCCTGGGTTTCAAGGTATCGGGTATAGACTGATAGTAGAAGAAATTCAGACATGACCAACGCCTTCTAGAAGCAGTGTTGTATCGCAAGTTGTATTTGAGTGTTAAGAAACATGATTTAGCGCCATAGGAGGGGGAGTAATTAGGTCGGTACAGAAAAGTTAATAAATGTTTACTAATATTTGGTATACTTGTGGCAGAATTCTATGCCCGTTACTGGGCAGGAATGAGCCGCAAAACAAAATGTGAGGAAGACATTGATGAGCCTACTCTCCCATGACGAGCAAGAAGTCTGGCGCATGTTCCAGCATGGAGCATCAACCAGCGCCATCGCCCAAGCTAGTTCGAAAGAGAGCTGGTCTGTCTCATATGTCTCCCGCGTCCTGAATCGAGCAAGAAAGAAGATTGCCAAAACACTCCGAGAGCACGCCAAAAGCCACCGCCTCGACGTGGAAAGTCTCCTAGACTATCAAGGACTACTCATCGGCTTCGACTACCAAGCCAACAGCCAAGTGTTCATCTGTTTCACGATGGAACTTGGTGTCGTTGTCTGGTACAAGCATGAGTCCTATGCAGGCAGACTCTGCCCCCAATGCCCAAAGGAGAGGGAATGCTTGCAGACCCTCAATGCAATCATCAAAGAGTATGATATCAAGCTAAGACCTGATGAGGAAGAACTCTACATGACTCAGCAGTCCATAGCAATCTTCAACAAACTTGCCGCCAAGGAAATACCAAGATATCATAGGAGTGTAAGTTAATTGGGTAGAGAACGTGAAGAAGCAAGAGTAATTAAACCGCCTAGGGAGCGCATTACTAGTGGACGAGTTTTCAAGCCCTCTTCAGCTTTCAGGTATAAAGAGTGTCTAAAAGTTCTTCTTTTTGGTATTCTGATAGCAGCTGTCGTGCTGTTTGGTTGGTGGGGAATCTCAACGTTAATAATCGCTAATAGAGACTCCCCGGAGTTCTTCGTGTATCCAGAGGTTTGGTGGGTCCCGTTAACCACCGGGCTATTGTTTTTCATCATAATCTGGTCGATTGGTGGGTTAGTGTTTACCAATATGTATGTGAGCAGCATCGAGTATTCAGTGATT
>JABXGV010000080.1 GCA_016550485.1 archaeon | reverse complement strand
TCCAGAGTTGCCACAATTATTGTATCAACTACACTGGTTTCTGGTCCACCAATTCTATTACCCCTCTGACCCTTATTTCGAGTTCTTCAATAGTCTGGGACGTGCAATACTCCATGTGGGTGTGGGGACGGTTCTAACCGTCATAGGAGGAGTCTGTCTCGCACACTGGATTAGGCTCTACCGCCGTGATCTTGCCTGGGAACGGAAAATGGGCTACCATGGCAGGTGATTCAAAATGGCTTCTAGACCCAAACCTCAAAGAAACATCTGGATGGGATATTTAATCGCGGGAGGCGTCATAACATCACCAGGGGCATCCCTCATCAGCACGGGTATAACATACAGGCTCCGCTACCCTTCACTAGCACTGGTGTTCCCTCTCTTAGACCTGCTAATCATCGTTGCAGGTATCATACTAATACTCATAGGCGTTGTCCTCCTTATCCGAGGCTATCAACTATACAAAAGAGAGAAAGAGTGGGAAAGAGAGATAGGGCTAAAATAGAGGGCTGAGTATAGCTCCTTGCAGCGTTGTGATTGATATGACGGAAAAGCCGCCCTTTAGGAAGAACATATGGATCCCACTCTTCGTAATAGGTGGCATCTTCACAGCAACTGGAGTTATGTTCCTTGGACTTGGGGTGTTTCTCTGTATGCTGCTTAACCCCTTAATTTCCTTCTAAATCTTTTTCCCTCGAGTGTATTGGCTGGTATGGGGGAACATCATCGGTGGTAGCGTAGTGACCCTTGTGGGCATCGCCCTGTTACTCTACGGGAGGCGCTGTTACAATCGGGAACAGACATGGGATCAGAAAATGGGCCTCATCTAGCTATTGGCTGTGAACTTTCAAAGCGTATCGGATATCCTGACCAATTTCTTCCCAACCCAGCTGCCGATAGAGCGCTCTCGCTGGGAGATTTTGCAGCCCACAGGAGAGGAATGCAGATTCCCTCCCTTGATCGATTGCCTTCTTCATAATGTATCTGAGTAGAAAACGGCCTAGTCCACGTCGTCGATACGCTGGATGAATCCCTAACCAGTCAACATAATGGTAACTCGTCGCCCAGGGCATTGTGTACGAGAACCCAGCGACTCGTTCCTCCTTCATAAGAGCGAGTGAGGTTTCCTCATCCATTCCATAGGTGACACCGAAGGTCTCAAAGTAGGCACGGCGTTCGCGTTCGCTCTGGTCGAAGAAGAACGGCGAGTGTCCTCTACTAAAGGAGGCATGGTAGCATCGGAATACATCATCTGAGTCGACATCGGTGATTGGTCGTAGCCTAAATCCTTTGGGAACGGCTAGCTCTGGGATTGTCTGTGCTGTAAGTTTGCACATCAAGTTTACGTTTTCTTGTCGGACGTGGAAGCCAAGTGACTCATACCATGTTTTCAGTGTTCCAAGTTCGTCTTGACCGTCCGATGGTTCAACACCCAGCTCAATGCATTCGTACTTCCCTTGTCCGGCCCACCTTGCCGCAGCCTCAATGAGCTTGGTTGTAATAGTTGTTGCATCGTAGCCTGGTCTAACTAGAGGATAACCATCCTGCCATAGATGGTGTGGCATGATTTCCACCGTAACAGGGTGCTTAATGAGTAAAGCAAGACAACCAAGGAGCATGCCCTTATTGCGAGCTATAACAAATCGGATTGGTTTCTCCGAGAATGTTTGTCTCAGCTGATTACGAGTTGAACAGATCTCCTCCGCTGGTTGTTCTGACTTGCCGCTCTTGACTGACAAGAGAAATTCCGCAATGTCGTCTAAATCTACTTGGTTGTAAGTACCGACACTAATATTCACAGTACACACCCTTCGAATAATCGCCGAGGCGCTGAAACTGAATTATTTCGTTTTAACCTTTCGAAAAACATGTCGGGACAGCAGTTGAAGAAAGTATAAAGCAGAAAGGCTCTACTACTAGGGAGAGTGATTCGGAATGGTTGAGCCGAAAATTAGGAAAAATATTTGGATGGGCTGGTTGTTTATAGGAGTCTTCGTTGTAACGCAAGGTGGATTATTCCTTGGTATGGGTATCCTATTCCATCTTCTTTTTGGTGAAATCTCCGGGTTCCATTTCTCGCTTGTCCCCTTTCACCTTTCCTTTGACTTGCATGTAGTAATGATAATTGGAGGATTTGTTGCGACCGTTGTTGGCGTATTCCTTATTGGATATGGGGTCATGTTATATCGTCGAGAGCGAGCTTGGGACCAGAAATTTGGCGAACCTGATGCATTCTAGGCAGTGCCCAAAGCCGGTTAGAAAGAACCCTGTTCAGTCCGGGAAATGATTTCATCTTGTAAGGCTTTGCCAAGCCCCACGAAGTAATCACTATAACCTGCTACTCGGACAATTAGGTCTCGGTGCTGTTCTGGGTGCTCTTGTGCCGCTTGTAGAGTCTTTGCATCCACTACGTTGAATTGGACATGATGTCCTCCTAATTTGAAGTAGGTGCGAATCAGGTATCCCAGCTTTTCTATACCTTCGTCAGTGGCGAGTAATCGGGGGGTGAGCTTCTGATTCAGTAGGGTCCCACCGGTCCGAGCGTGGTCAATCTTAGATACGGATTTAATTACTGCTGTAGGTCCGAGCCTATCAGCGCCCTGGCTCGGTGAAATACCATCAGACAATGGTGCTCCTCTCCTCCGCCCGTCTGGCGTGGCTCCCGTAACCTGTCCGAAATAGATGTGCACAGTGGTGGGTAGGAGGTTGATGCGGTATTCACCACCCTTTGTGTTGGGACGTCCATCAACCGTTTCGAAGTAGGCTTCAAAGGCGAGTTTAGCTAGGCTGTCGGCGTAGTCTTCATCGTTGCCAAACTTGGGTGTTGAATTGAGTAATCTTTGCCGGAGTTCCTCTGCCCCTTCAAAGTTCTCTTTAAGGGCAACCAGTAGTTCCGCCATCGTCAACGTTGCTCTGTCGAAGATATGATATTTCAGCGCAGAAAGGGAATCCGTTAGTGTGCCAAGACCTACACCCTGGACGTAGGTAGAGTTGTATCGTGGTCCACCGTTGTGGTAGTCTTTAGCTTTAGCTATGCAGTCATCAAACAGGAGTGACATGAAGGGTGCAGGCATATACTCCGCGTACAGCCTTTCGATGATGTTATTGCCCTTGATTTTGATGTCAATAAAGTGTTGGAGTTGTTTTCGATAGGCTCCTATCAGCTCGTCAAAGGATTCAAACTCCTCGGGATCACCAGTTTTTGGGCCAACCTGGTTTCCCGTATGAATGTCAACCCCGTTGTTCAGAGTCAGCTCCAGAACCTTGGGCCAATTACAGTAGCCAGTCAGGATACAGCTCTCCTTCCCAAAACTACTGATTGTGACGCATCCACTTGGTCCCCCTGTCCTCGCGTCTTGTATGGATTTACCAGCTCGTAGAAACTCCTTGATTATCACATCCGTGTTGAAGAAGGAGGGTTGACCGAAACCCGCTTTAACCACTTCAAGGGCTCTCAGTAGAAACTCGTCAGGGCTCTCTCGGCTTAGCTGAATACACGTACTTGGCTGGATTAGCCGCATCTCTTCGCAGACTTCAAGGATCAGATAGGAGAGCGCATTGACAGCATCCGTTCCGTCCTCCTTTAGACCTCCTACGTTAATCAGCGCGAAGTCCTGATATGTTCCGCTTTGCTCCACAGTGATATCGACTTTCGGTGGTGCGGGCTGGTTGTTAAATTTCACCCAGAAGCATTGAAGTAGTTCCTTAGCGAATTCCTCCGTCAGAGTTCCGTTGGCTAGCTCTTTCTCGTAGAAGGGGAGTAGGTGTTGGTCTAGGCGGCCTGGGTTGAAGGAATCCCAAACGTTTAACTCGGTAATAATGCCTAGGTGTACAAACCAGTAGGATTGGAGCGCCTCCCAGAAGGTCCGTGGAGGGTTTGCAGGAACATGAGCGCAGACGTCAGCAATTTTCTCCAGTTCCTCTCGACGCTGAGAATCCTTTTCCTTTTGGGCTAGCTCTCGTGCTCGTTCTGCATGACGTTGCGCGAACCGGATTATCGCTTCAGCAGCGATTGCCATTGCTTTCAATTGCTGCTCTTTCTGGTAGGCTTCAGGGTCATTAAGGTAATCCAGCTGTAACAGTCGGTACTGGATTTCTTGGTGAAAGTCGAGTAATCCTTTATGGTAGATTTTGCCATCTAATATTGCGTGTCCGGGCGCCCGTTGCTCCATAAACTCGGTGAACACCCCCGAGCGAAAGGCATCGGTCCAGTCATCAGACATCGCGGCGAACACGCGTTCACGCATGGTCTTGCCTTTCCAGAAAGGGATGATTTTCTTACGGTAAACCTGCCGGGCTTCCTCACTCACCTGGAATGGTGTCCGTTCACGAGAGTTCACAACTTCCAAGTCGGCAAGGGAGTGGCAGCAGAGTTCCGGATAGGTCGGGGTCGCTTTGGGGGCTGGTCCGCGCTCACCCACGATCAGTTCTCCTACGCCGATGTAGAT
The DNA here is from genome assembly GCA_016550485.1 of archaeon. GTDB lineage: Archaea > Asgardarchaeota > Hermodarchaeia > Hermodarchaeales > Hermodarchaeaceae > YT-063. The sequence continues at coordinate 3,456 of JABXGV010000080.1, read as the reverse complement.
GGTCTTGTGTTCCAGTATATGCTTGAAAGCAAGAGCCCTTGCAACCGGGGTTGACACTGTATCAGCGTGACCGCCCTGGTAAAAGTCGGTGAGCAGTTCAGCGCGTTCTGTGGAAATATAGGGCGCTGTGGTCACACTCTGTTCTCGAAGCTGTTGTACCCGCTTTGATAGCATGAAATACACCAGGTTACCTGTATCCATGTGACAGAGAGGGAAGTAACACTTCCTGTTTCAGTGTCTGGTAGTGGTTCTTCAGCCTTTAGTGTTCCTCATTCCCAAAGCCAGACTTTCTACGCTCAGGGCCCCTCGTATGCCTTATCGACGATGGATTTCCGGAATTCCTTCTCGCTAATCCCCCGAGACTCCTCCAAGTTCTTTCTGAGGAAGTTGACCCCAACAAGCCAGTAGACGAGATACGCAGGGACCAGCATAATCGGTGTCAGACCTGCGATAGTCACCATGAAGAAGAGCACCATAAGATCCCCAGGACTGTTGGGATCGGGGTTCAAGTAATAACCACGTGATCCTGGAACCAGGTAAAAGAGCAGCGCTCCAAGGTAGAAGAAAAAGGCGGAGAGCCCCGCATACCCACCGAGGAGTGTATTATAGCGATAGTGTACGGGCTCGATTTCAAAATACTCCTCAAGTCCGCCCTTGGGCAGGGAATAATGGATTAACCCGGCGTCCTCAAAGGCCCACCCCACGGACCAGAGCCCCACACAGATCGGGGCGATGAGATTGAAGACCCCAAAGAAATAGTTGGGCGCATAGATCAGGAACAGCTCTGAATACGACCCGAGAGCATGATTGTAGTTATCTGGTGTCATGAACAATGCTGGGTGGAAGAGCTGAATCTCCATCAGGGTTGCGCTGAGCCCCATGGTGAGCATGAAACACATCAGCCCCCGGGTTAGCCACTTGCGTAAGGTTAGGGCATTAACATCAAATCCGAGATAGGCGTTCTTGTAGCGCCTGCCACGCAGTCCCTTGTACCGGATATAGAGGGGAGCAAAGGCTCGCGGGAACGCTACGATGCAGATAATCGACCCAACGATGGGCACCAAGGTATAGTTCACGAGGCTGTGATAGACGGCCTGTAACCCAAAAAGGGGGACAACACCTTCACGGTCCATTTGTGGAAATACCAGTACAAACCATGGAATCAGATACGCGAAAAACAAGGCAACCAAGATAATTATGGTCCTCGGGTAGCGGCGTTTACTCAAAACGATCATCCTCCGATGTTGGATGCTGAGCGATGAAATTGTAGAGACTATACTCTGACGTTTAGGGATTTAGTTTTTTGCGTCCTTTGACTCTTTTCCATCACGTGAAGCAGTATCTCAGTCATTTGAATAAGGTGTCCTTCAGACTAGCTGGTTAGGGTCTTGTTGAATTCTTCTTCAGTAAGCCCCTCGGATTGGCGGAGTCCCTTTCGAAGGTGCTTAGAACCCATCCACAAATAAATGAGGTAAGCAGGAATCATCGTGAAGGTCGCCATAAACCCTGCAATGCCGAGGAAGAACAACTCCTGAGACCGACCTGGGAGAAACAGGTAGACGTAGATGGCACCAAGATAATAGAAAAGCGCGGACAGACCTGCGTAGCCTCCAACTAGCGCATTAAACCGGAAATGGAGTGGCTCAATCTCGAAGAAGCCTTCACCTTGTTTGTTACTGAAAGAGTAGTAGACAATGCTGGCATCCTCGAAAGCCCAAGCACAGGACCAGAGCCCGACGGCAACCGGGCACAGCAAGAAGATGGCACCAAAGAACACATCCATATTATACTTCAACGGTACCTCTGAAATCTCGTTAACAGGGTTGCCTAGCATATCATAAGCTAGAAAATACCGGGGTCTGAGAATCCCTGCGTCCATCAGCGTGGCGCTTAGACCAATTGTGAGGAGAAGGAGTAAGATTCCTCGGACGAGGACTTCCCGAATGTTGAGGCTGTTCGGCTCCCATACAAGGTAGACACTCTTGTAATTCTTGCGAAAGGTCTTGAACTTCAAATATAATGGGGCGACTAGTCGCGGGAATATTACCGCAAAAACAATCGAGCCCAGAACTGGCCATAAAATGAAGTTCACAAGATTATGCAGGTGTTTTTCTAATCCTGGTCCAATGCCGAACCCAAACAGGGGTACAATCCCCTCGTCCTCTAGTGTCTGGGTAAACATGAAGAAAAGCACCTGATAAACAAGATACACCACCAGTGCCGTGATAACCGCGTTCTTGTGTTCACCGACTTTCAATTTCTCGAGTCTCCTAGGAACCAATCAATTGGGTAATTAGTTACTGTACCTCTTTCCTTTTAACTTAAGACCCTAGAATCAATCGGAGATGTTGCATTAATGGATTCAAAAACACTACATACTCAGATTATCCGATGGGGGGCATCCTTGGTCGGATTTGCTGGATTGGAGGGAGTGCCACTGCGGCAAAAAACATCACTCATTCATGGGGTCGCCATCGCGGTGCGCTTATCGGATACCATCATAGATGAAATTCGCAGCGGTCCAACAGCTGCGTATGCTGCGCATTATCGTGCGACGAACCAGCGCCTCGACGCCATCGCAACCAAGACTACAACTTGGCTGTTAGCGAAGGGCTACCGGGCAGTCCCTATCCCTGCCTCTCAGACAGTTGATCAAACACGACAGGAGGGACGGATATCGCACAAGAAGATTGCGACCCGCGCTGGCCTGGGATGGATTGGAAAGAACGCGCTACTCGTAACACCTCAGCATGGGCCACGGATGCGCCTTGTATCGGTTCTGACTAATGCTCCCCTAGAACCGGCTGAGCCTATAACAGCCAGTAAATGTGGTGACTGCTCGATCTGTGTGGATGCCTGTCCGGTAGGGGCATTAACAGGGAAGACTTGGACACCTGAAACGAGCCGTGCAGATCTGTTAGACGTAGCGTCCTGTCACCAACTCACAGAGAAAAACAAATCCACTTTCGGCGCGCCAGTGTGCGGCATCTGCTTCAGCGTCTGCCCCTTCGGGAGAACAACGGAGTCATCTCCTCGACCAGGCTAGCCATGAAAATCTCTTGAGAGCGAAGGGCGCTTCACGAGAGTGCAGTGTCCTACTGACGAAATTAATTCTCTTGGGTGTCTGGCTTCAAGAGGGCTTGAATTTCCTCGAGTTTCTTCTTGAAGGGCTCTAAATGCTCAACGAATAACATTATCCGTGTAACTTCTGCGTTGTAAAACTGGTCTAGGGGCAACGAACGGAGATAACTCATTAGGAGACTCATACTCTTATCGCCGAGAATTGAGCGTGCAAAAGTAGTGAGGTTCATAATTTCATTCAGCTGCTCGATGCTTTGTTGAATGCCCAGCCACAAAAAACCGGTATCATACGTGGTTGGCAACAGGGTAAGCGCTTCTCCCTCAGGTTGGGTGTGGAACTTCCCCAGCCATTTAGTGAAATCGGTGGTCTCTGGT